>NZ_JBIALO010000004.1:355565-367898 GCF_042873595.1 Streptomyces sp. NPDC004629
TCGGCCACAAGGCCACCCGTACCCGGCCACCGGCGTGCCGTCCCACGGCGGGCGCCGGCCCAGGGACGCGGGTGGCATGGTTGCTGGTGGGTGCGCCCCCGAAGGGGCGCGGGGAACGGCGTGCTCGGCCGGAGAGCCACCCGCACCCGGCCACCGGCGTGCCGCCCCACGGCGAGCCCCCACCCCGCCCAAGCAGCGCAGCGCAGCGAGGAGCCGACATGACCACACCGCGAGACCTCTTGATCGTCGCGCTGGACCCCGCCGCCGACCGCTCCGTCGGACAGGGCGACCTCTCGCTGGCCCTGGCGGGGGCCGAACTGATCGACCTTCTGCGGGCCGAGGCCATCGGCCTGGACGGCGACCGCATCGTGCCGGGCCTGCCGCTGGGCATGGGCGACCCCCTGCTGGACGAGGCCGTGTCGGCGCTCGCCCGTGAGCGGCCGTACGAGTCCGTGGAGGACTGGCTGTGGCGCCGGGGCCGTGACCTGGCCGCGGCCTACCTGCACGCCCTGGAGGCGGCGGGCGAGGGCGGCGGCCGGCGGCGCGGCCGTCGGCTCTCCCTGCGCACCGACCGGACGCGGCTCGGCGATACGGCCGAACGCGGACGCGCCGCCGAACGCTGGACCGCGCGCGAACCCGTCCTGGCCGCGTTGGGCGCCGCCGTGGGACTGCGGGAGGAGCAGGCCGGGGGCACCGCGGGGCTTGCCGACGCGGTCGTGACCGTCCTGGCCGCCGTGAACGACGCGGTGGTGGAGCTGGAGGCGGTGCGGCAGCGGCGCAGCATCGAGGCGGCGGCCTTCGACAACATCTGGCGCGCTCCCTGACGTTTGGACGAAAGCCTTCGAGCGAGCGCGTTGAATGGGGAAACCGATCGGTTTACGCTAGCTGGAAACCGATCGGTTTCTCTCGTCTTCGGAGACTGTCATGACTGCGATCAAGAACTCCGTCGTCCTCGTCACCGGCGGCAGCCGGGGCATCGGCAAGGCACTGGTGGCGGAGGCGTACGCGCGCGGCGCCCGCAAGGTCTACGCCACCGCGCGCGACCCGCGCGCCGTCGCCCACCCGGACGCCGTACCGCTGGCGCTTGAGGTCACCGACCCGGACTCCGTGGCGGCGGCGGCCGAACGGGCCGGGGATGTCACCGTGCTGATCAACAACGCCGGGATCGCGACGCGGGCGCGCTTCCTCACCTCGCCGGTCGACGACATCCGCGCGGAGTTCGACGTGAACTACTACGGCCCGCTGCTGCTGACCCGCGCCTTCGTGCCGGTGATCGAGCGCAACGGCGGTGGTCACGTCCTGAACGTCCACTCCGTCCTGTCCTGGTTCGCCGACGGCAGTTCCTACAGCTCCACCAAGGCCGCGCTGTGGTCGCAGACCAACAGCCTGCGGCTGGAGCTGCGCCCGCGCGGCATCGAGGTGACCGGCCTGCACATGGCGTACGTCGACACCGACATGACGGCGGGCCTGGACGCGCCCAAGTCCACCGCCCGTGACATCGCAGCGGCGGCCCTGGACGGCGTCGAGGCGGGCGCGTACGAGGTGCTGGGCGACGACGTCACGCGCCAGGCCAAGTCGGCGCTGTCGGGCGAGCTGTCCGCGATGTACCCGCAACTCGCCGGCTGACCGGCGCACCGCACGCCCCGCGCCGCGCCGGGGGCCGGCTGGTGTGTCGACGACAGTGAGGCCCGCGCGTCGGACGGCCGCCTGCTCAGCCTCGCCCGCCGGACCCGCGTCATCATGTCCGAGGACCGGCCGGCCTGGGCCATGGGCCCGGCCCGCGACTGCCGCGGGGCCCGCACGGTGATCCGGGGCCCACCTGCACAGGGCACGTCGATGTCGGATTCTCGCCAGCTCCGCCGCGGCCGGTGGCCGATGCTGGAGCCATGCAGAAAGGGATGCACCTCGACCGGGAGCGCTGTGTGCGGGCCGTGCGGTCCAAGGACGCGCGGTTCGACGGCTGGTTCTTCACGGCCGTCCTGACCACCGGCATCTACTGCCGGCCCAGCTGCCCGGTCGTCCCGCCCAAGGCGGAGAACATGACGTTCCATCCGAGCGCCGCCGCCTGCCAGCAGGCCGGATTCCGGGCCTGCAAGCGCTGCCGGCCCGACACCAGCCCCGGCTCACCGGAGTGGAACCAGCGCGCCGACCTGGTGGCCCGCGCCATGCGGCTGATCGCCGACGGCGTGGTGGACCGCGAGGGCGTGCCCGGACTCGCCGCCCGCCTCGGCTACAGCACCCGGCAGGTCGAACGCCAGCTCTTCGCCGAACTCGGCGCGGGCCCCCTCGCGCTCGCCCGGGCCCAGCGCGCCCAGACCGCCCGGATCCTCATCGAGACGACCCCGCTGCCCATGGCGGAGATCGCCTTCGCGGCCGGCTTCGCCTCGATCCGCACCTTCAACGACACCGTCCGCGAGGTGTTCGCCCTCTCCCCGAGCGGGCTGCGCGCCCGCGCCCCGCGCAAGCAGACCCCCGGCACCCCGGGGGTAGTGTCCCTGCGCCTGCCGTTCCGCGCCCCGCTCAACCCCGACAACCTCTTCGGCCACCTCGCGGCGACCGCGGTACCGGGCGTGGAGGAGTGGCGGGACGGCGCCTACCGCAGGACGCTCAGACTGCCGTACGGGCACGGCATCGTGGCGCTCACCCCGAAACCCGACCACATCGCCTGCCGTCTCACCCTCAGCGACCTGCGCGACCTGACCGTCGCAGGCAGCCGCTGCCGGCGCCTGCTCGACCTGGACGCCGACCCGGTCGCGGTCGACGGCCAACTGCGCACCGACCCGCTCCTCGCGCCGCTGATCGACAAGGCGCCGGGGCGCCGCGTGCCGCGCACCGTGGACGCGGCCGAGTTCGCGATCCGCGCGGTCCTCGGCCAGCAGGTCTCCACGGCGGCCGCCCGCACCCACGCCGCCCGCCTGGTCACCGCGTACGGCGAGCCCGTCGACGATCCCGAGGGCGGCCTCACCCATCTGTTCCCCGCGCCCGAGGCGCTTGCCGTGCTCGACCCCGAGTCGCTGGCGATGCCCCGCACCCGGCGCACCACCTTCACCAGCCTCGTGCGTCAACTCGCCGACGGCACACTCCACCTGGGCGTCGAGAGCGACTGGCCCGAGGCCCGGTCCCGGCTCCTCGCCCTGCCCGGCTTCGGCCCCTGGACGGTCGACGTCATCGCCATGCGGGCCCTCGGCGACCCCGACGCCTTCCTCGCCACCGACCTCGGGATCCGGCGCGCCGCCCAGGAGTTGGGCCTGCCCGCCACCCCGGCCGCGCTCACCGCGCGTGCCGCGGCCTGGCGGCCCTGGCGGGCGTACGCGGTCCAGTATCTGTGGGCGACGGACAGTCACCCCATCAACTTCCTGCCCGTGTAAGGACATCCCGTGAAACAGCACACCGTGATCGACAGCCCGTACGGCCCTCTCACCCTCGTCGCCGACGACGGCGCCCTGTGCGGGCTCTACATGACCGAACAGCGCCACCGTCCGCCCGAGGAGACCTTCGGCGACCGCGACGACACACCCTTCGGCGCGGCCGAGGAACAGCTGGCGGCCTATTTCCGGGGCGAGTTGAAGGAGTTCACCCTGGAACTCCGGCTGCACGGAACCCCGTTCCAGCGCAGCGTCTGGGAACAGCTGACGAAGATCCCGTACGGCGAGACCCGCACCTACGGCGAACTCGCCGACGCCCTGGGCAACCCCAACGCCTCCCGCGCGGTCGGCCTCGCCAACGGCCGCAACCCGGTGGGCATCATCGTCCCCTGCCACCGTGTCGTCGGCTCCGACGGCAGCCTCACCGGATACGGCGGCGGCCTGGAACGCAAGCAACGCCTCCTGGACTTCGAGCGCGGAACGGCGCTGTTCTGACCGTGCACGCCGGTCCGGGCCGCTCGGGTCCGGCAGCCCACCACGCACCTTGTAGGGTCACGCGCAGAACAAACGCGGCCACGACGCTAGGGGTGGTATGTCGGCCAGTGACGTGCAGGTCTGGACCGGAATCCTCGGCACGTTCGTCACGGTGGGCGTCAGCGTCCTCGGGGTGCTGAACTTCCAGCGGAAGCGGGACAGGTCGGCCGCCGTCGGTGCGGCGTTCAAGGACGTGGTGGAATCCCTGGCGTCGGACAACACGACCCAGCAGATGGCCGCGGCGATCCTGATGCGCCGGTTCTTCGACAACAACTCCGAGCAGGGCGCGGGCCGTACCCCCTACGCCAACGAGGCGGTCGCCGTGATCGCCGGACTGCTGCGCAAGTCCGAGACGGGCCAGATCCAGAAGGTCCTCGCCGACGGACTGCGCTACGCACCGTCCCTGTCCGGCGCCGACCTGCAGGGGTGCAACCTGGCCCGCTCCTATCTCGGTAGCCGGGAGGGCGACAAGAAGGTCGTCGACCTCAGTGCCGCCGACCTGTTCGAGGCCGATCTCACCGGTGCCTCCCTGCGCGGCGTCACCGCGGCGAGGGCGGTCTTCTACCGTGCCACCCTCGTCGATGCCGTACTCGTCGACGCCGTTCTGGTCGGCGCGGACTTCCGCGAAGCCCGGCTGGCGGGCGCCAACTTCACCGGGGCCCGGCTCGACGGCGCGCAGTTCTCCGAGGCCGTGGACATCCCCGCGGACATAGCGAGCCGGTTGGACGCCCAGGGAAGAGTGACGAGCGAAGACACCGCATGATGCACCCTGACATGGGCCCCGTCCGCGTCTTCCTCGGGGCGCCGTCCATCCTCACCCGGGCCCAGCAGACCACACTGGACCGCTGGGTCGGCTGGCTCGAACAGCAGTCGTTCCAGGTCATCCGCCTGGGCCGGGACGGCCACGGCGACGACCCCTGGCACACCCTGTCCCGACTGCTCGCACAGGTCGACGGCATGGTGCTGCTCGGCTTCCGGCAACTGCACGCACCCGACGCGGTGTGGCGCCCGGACACCGAGGAGGAGAGCCGGTCCGCGCGTTGCTGGACCTCACCGTGGCTGCAACTGGAGGCCGGGATGGCGGTGGCCCGGTCGCTGCCGGTCCTCGTCGCGCCCGAGGACGACGTCGCCGAAGGCGTCTTCCAGCCGCAGACGTGGAACGCGCGGGTACGCGGAACGCGGCTGACCCCGCCGGGCACCGGCACCGGCGACTGGCTGCACGCCGTCCGCGCGCACCGGGAACACCGACGGTGACGGCGCCGGGCGACCGCACGCGGGTCAACGTGGGTCAGCCGGCGCCGCCCTCCCGCACCCGGGCCAGCAGCGCCGGCAGGGCCGTGCCGATCGGCTCGCGGACGACCTCCTGCGCGCGGTCGTCGTACGGCGTCGGCTCGGCGTTGACGATGATCAGCCGGGCTCCGTTGTCGGCGGCCACGCCGGCCAGGCCCGCGGCCGGCTGGACCCGCAGACTGCTGCCGACCGCGATAAACAGGGTGCACGCCTTGGTGATCGCCAGGGCCTCGCCGAGCACCACCGGATCCAGCCGCTCCCCGAACATCACGGTCGCCGACTTCAGGATCCCGCCGCACTCCAGGCACGGCGGATCCGCCTCACCGGCCTCGACCCGGGCGAGGGCGTCCGCCATCGGCCCGCGCGCATGACACCTGGTACAGACGACACTGCGCGCCGTGCCGTGCAGTTCGAGCACCTTGCGGGCGGGCAGGCCGGCGAGCTGGTGCAGGCCGTCCACGTTCTGGGTGATCACCCGCACCGGAGTTCCGGAGCGCTCCAACTCGGCCACGGCACGGTGCGCGGCGTTCGGCTCCGCCCGCAGCGCGCGGTTCCCGCGCCGCATCTGCCAGGACCGCCGCCGGATCTCCGGATCGCGCATGTAGAAGTCGTACGTCACGAGCTTCTCGGCCTCCGGATCGCGCCGCCACAGGCCGTTCGGCCCGCGGTAGTCGGGGATCCCGGAATCCGTGGAGACACCCGCGCCGCTGAGGATGGCCACGAGGGGCTTGGTCATGGGGCGAGCGTAGGACGCGGGTCCCCGCGGAGCGAACGGATATGCGGAGCGAACGGATATGTGGGCAAACGGATATCGGGGCGGCGGCCGTTCCGCCGCAGCCGCGTGACGGGCCCGCGCGACCGGCCGGATTTCGTCCCGGCGAGCGCTTGGTGCCCGCCGGGACTACAAAGGAATGAGGGGCCGGCGTGCCGTAGGGAGTGACCAGCGATGCAGATCGTGGTGGACCTCACCCGTTGCCAGGGCTATGCGCAGTGCGTGTTCCTCGCCCCGGAGGTGTTCACGCTGCACGACGAGGAGGCGTTGCTGTACCACCCGGCCGTTCCCGAAGGGCAACGCGAACGCGCCCGTCAGGCAGCGGCGGCCTGTCCCGTCCAGGCCATCCTGCTGGGCGAGGAGGTGAACCCCGGTGCCCGCTGACCTTCTGCAGAGCCGGATCGTCGTCGTCGGCGCGTCGCTGGCCGGGCTGCGGGCCGCGGAGAAACTGCGCGACGAGGGCTTCACCGGTCCGCTGACCATCGTCGGGGACGAGCCCCATCCGCCCTACGACCGTCCCCCGCTGTCCAAACAAGTCCTGTTCGGCAAGGTTCCGCCGTACTCCACGGGGCTGCCGACGCGCCGCGATCCGCAGGCCGAGTGGCGGCTCGGTGTGCGCGCCACCGGACTGGACACGGCCCGTAAACGGGTGCTGCTGGCCGACGGGGAGTCACTGCCGTACGACAGGGTGCTGATCGCCACCGGAACGCGGGCCCGGCCGTGGCCGATTCCGCAGGAGGCGGCCCTGGACGGGGTGTTCACCCTGCGTACCAGCGACGACGCGGAACAGCTGGCGGAGCGGCTGAACGCCGGGCCGCGCCGGGTCCTGGTGATCGGCGGGGGCTTCACCGGCTCCGAGATCGCCTCGGCCTGCCGGGAGCGGGGCATCGCGGTCACCGTCACCGAACGCGGACCGGCACCGCTGGTGGGCGCGCTCGGCGGGACGCTGGCCAAGCTCGCCGCCGCCATGCAGCGCAACCACGGCGTGGACCTGCGCTGCGGGGTCACCGTCACCGCGCTGCGCGGCGACGGCCACTTCACCGGCGCCGACCTCTCCGACGGCAGCCGCATCGACGCGGACGTGTGCGTCGTGGCCATGGGGGCGGTCCGCAACGTGGAATGGCTGGCGGAGTCCGGGCTGGCCGCCGGGGCGCGCGGGATCGCCTGCGACGCCGGGTGCCGCGCCTTCACCATGTACGGGCTCGTCACCGACGACGTGTTCGTGGCCGGCGACGTCTCCCGCTTCCCGCACCCGCTGTTCGACTACCAGCTGCTCTCGCTGGAGCACTGGCGCAACGCGGTGGAGCAGGCGGAGGTCGCCGCCCACAACATGGTCAGCCCGGAACCCGAGCGGCGCCCGCACCTGACGGTCCCCACCTTCTGGTCGAGCCAGTTCGGGCTCAACATCAAGTCCGTGGGCGTGCCCACCTTCTCCGACCAAGTGGTCATCGCCCAGGGCTCGTTGCAGGCACGCCGGCTCGCGATGGTCTACGGCTTCCGGGGCCGGGTGACCGCCGCGGTCACCGTCGACATGGCCAAGTCGCTGGAGTACTACCGGAACCTGATCGAGACGGCCGCGCCGTTCCCGCCCCCGCCCGGTGCCTCCGACCGCCCGCCGGCGGCCGAGGTCCCGGTGCCCTCCGACGTGCCGGATCCGAGCGGCCTCTCCCACGGACCCACCGTCGCCCTCACCGGCCATCTGCCGGACCGCCGACTGGTCATGATGCGGCCCACCCGGTGACCCGTCGCCCCGCCCGTCCACGAGGAGCCCCCATGACCGCCGAGACCCTGCTGGAGCGGATCACCGACTACGCCAACCGCCCCGACCCGTGGCCGCTGTACGCGGAACTGCGGGACGCCGGCCCCGTGGTGCGGCAGGCGGACGGCAGTCACCTGGTCGGCACCTACCACGAGATCCTGGCCCTGCTGCACGACCCGCGGATCAGCGCGGACCGGCGCAGCCGCACCACCGGGTCACCCGAGCCGGCCGGTGAGCTGCCGAAGCCGCCGTTCCTGCGGCTCGACGACCCCGAGCACCACCGGCTGCGCACCCTCGCCATGCGGCCGTTCGGACCGCCGCACAGCCCCGCCCGGATCGACGCCCTGCGCGGCGAGATCACCCGGATCACCGAGGAACTGACCGAGTCGCTTCGGGGCCGCGAACGGGTCGACATCGTCGACGACTTCGCCTACCCGCTGCCCGTCACCGTCATCTGCCGGCTGCTCGGCGTCCCGCGCAAGGACGAGCCGATGTTCCGCGAGTGGACCGACGTGCTCGTCGCGTCCGCCGACATCGGGCCCGAGGAGGACACCAACCAGCCGGACAAGGCCGCCATGCAGGCCCGGCAGGAGATGGGCCACTATCTGCTGGACCTCGCCGACCAGCGCCGCGGCCGGCCGACCGGCGATCTGCTGTCCGCCTTCGTCAACGAACCGGACCCCGTCCAGCGGCTGACCCCCGACGAACTGGCGTCGACCGCCGTGCTCCTGCTCATCGCCGGACACGAGACCACCGTGAACCTGATCACCAACGGCGTCCTCACCCTGCTGCGCCGGCCCGACCAACTCGACCTGCTGCGCCGCGAGCCCGGCATGCTGCCGCGCACGGTGGAGGAACTCCTGCGCTACGAGCCCCCGGTCCACATGCGCGAGCGCATTCCGCTCGCCGACGTGGACATCGCGGGCACCACCCTGCCCAAGGGCACCCCGGTGGTGCTCGCGATGGCATCGGGAAACCGCGACCCCCGACGCTTCCCCGACCCCGACCGGTTCGACCCCGCCCGCCCCGACAACGAGCACCTCGGCTTCGGCAGCGGCGTCCACCTCTGCTACGGCGCCCCGCTCGCGCGCATCGAGGCCCAGACCGCCCTGGCCGCGCTGTTGCCCCGCCTCGGCACCGCGACCCTGGCGCAGGACCCGCCGCCCTACCGGACCAACGCCATGCTCCGCGGTCCCCGCCATCTCCCTCTGGAGTTCGCCCCGGACTGACAACACGGGTCCTTCACATGAGCGGTGTGGGGTGTCGTGTCGGTGGTCGGGTGCGGGTGTGTTGTGGCTGGTCGCGCAGTTCCCCGCGCCCCTTTGGGGCATCGCCTCTTCACATGTGCGGTGAGCTGAACCTGGCAGCCCGTCGTGGGGTGTTGTGTCGGTGGTCGGGTGCGGGTGTGTTGTGGCTGGTCGCGCAGTTCCTCGCGCCCCTTGCCGTGTCGTTTGCTGAGCGGTGTCAGCCCACCCGGTGGCCGTTCTCCAGCTCGGCCGTGCCCGTGCCGTGGGCGAGCACGTCCAGCGCGACCAGGACGCGGTGGCCGAGGGCGCCGGGCAGATGGTCGGCCAGCTCCTCGCGGGGGACCAGCCGCCACGAAAGCAACTCCTCCTCCTGGAGCCGGATCGAGCCGAGGTCGTCCGCGGACAGGACACCGCCGTCGTACAGGTAGGCGACCTGCGGCGGACGTCCCGCGCCGTGCACCCAGTCCACGGCGAGCAGCCGGCCCGGCGTGACATCGAGGCCGATCTCCTCGGCCGTCTCCCGGCGCGCACCCTGGCGTGGCGTCTCGCCGTCGTCGGACTCGACCGTGCCGCCCGGAAGTGCCCAGCCCGGACGGTAGTTGGGCTCGACGAGCAGCACACGCCCCTCGGCGTTCCGGAACAGGACGGCGGCCCCGGCGAGCACCCGGGGCAGGCCCGCGATGTATGTGGCGAAGTCTTGTGTGGTGGCCATCCCCGAAGCGTAACCAGCCTGCCCGGCCGCCCCTGCGCCGCGCCCCTCACCGCCGGGAGGCGGCGGACCGGGCTGAAGACGCCTCGGCCGCCGCGCCGTTAAGCCGCCGAAGCGGCCAGCCGGAGGGTGCGTTCGGCGAGGTCGGTGATGCGCGCCCCGTCGAAGCCGAACACCGCGCTGCGGACCGTGTCCTCCAGCGGGTTCTTCCAGTGGTCCGGGATGGCCGCCGCACCGGTCAGGACGCCCGCCACCGAACCGGCGGTCGCGCCGTTGGAGTCGGTGTCCAGGCCGCCGCGTACGGTGAGCGCGATGGTACGGGTGAAGTCGCCCTCGCCGTACAGGAGTCCGGCGGTGAGTACGGCCACGTTCGGGACCGTGTGGATCCAGCCGAGCCCCGCGGTCTCCCGCGCCACCGTGGACAGGGTGTCCTCCCAGGACATGCGGGTCTCGTGGAGCGAGACGACCCGGCGCACGGTACGGGCCAGCCGGCTGCTCGCCGGGATCACGGCGAGCGCGGCATCGACCGCGTGCCGCACGGTGGGCGCCGTGAACGCCGCGGAGATCAGCGCCGCCGCCCACATCGCGCCGTACACCCCGTTGCCGGTGTGCGACAGCACGGCGTCCCGGCGGGCCAGCGAGGCGGCCCGGCGCGGGGCGCCCGGGTGGGTCCAGCCGTGGATGTCGGCGCGGATCAGCGCGCCGATCCACTCCTGGTACGGGTTGTCGTACGTCGCCGTCAGCGGCGGCTTCAGACCGTCCGTGAGATTGCGGTACGCCGCCCGTTCCGCGGTGAACGTCTGCAGATACGGCAGCCTGAGCAGCCACACCTCGCCGACCTGCTCGGTGCTGAAGCCGAAGCCGTGGGTCTCCAGCAGGTGCAGGCCGAGGATCGCGTAGTCGACGTCGTCGTCGCGGCAGCTGCCGTGGACCCGGCCGCGCACACAGCTCGGCCACTCCGGGCGCAGCGCGGCGCGGTCGCGCTCGTCGGCGGGTTCGGGGAGGTAGTCGGTGAGCGGCAGGGCATCCGCCCGCCGCAGATAGCGGTCGATGCGGTCGCGCGTCCACAGATCGCCGCGCTCGACCGGCTTGCCGAGCATGTTGCCCGCGATCCGGCCCAGCCAGCCACCGAGGACACGGTCGGCGAGATGGGGTTCGGTGCGCACAGGGGTCATGGCTTCGGTCTACCCGATTCCGGCGTGCCGCCACGCGGCGTTCGGGGGCACGGCCGGGGCATGACGGCCCGGCCGTCCGCCGGTTAAGGTCGCAGCGGCGCGACTGGCCCCGACGTGCGCGGGGCCCGGAGCAAGGGGCGGAAGGCGGGGGAAGGCGGGGAAGGTGGGGAAAGTGGCGGACGCTGCAGTGGACGGGGCCCGACGGGTGCTCGTCGCCGCAGACAAGTTCAAGGGCTCGCTGACGGCCGCGCAGGTCGCCGAGCGGGTGACGGCCGGGCTGCGCCGGGTCGTGCCGGAGCTGGAGGTGGAGGCGCTGCCCGTGGCCGACGGCGGCGACGGGACCGTGGCCGCGGCGGTCGCGGCCGGTTTCGAGCGGCGGCGGGCGCGGGTCGCCGGGCCGCTCGGTCAGCGGGTGACGGCGGCGTTCGCGCTGCGTGGCGACACCGCGGTCGTGGAGATGGCGGAGGCCAGCGGCCTGCAGCGGCTGCCGGCCGGAGTGTTCGCGCCGCTGACGGCGTCCACGTACGGCTCCGGTGAGCTGCTGCGGGCCGCGCTGGATGCGGGCGCCCGGACGATCGTGTTCGGCGTGGGTGGCAGCGCGACGACCGACGGCGGGGCCGGGATGCTGTCCGCGCTGGGCGCGCGGTTCCTGGACGGGGACGGCGAACCGGTGGCTCCGGGCGGCGGCGGGCTGGCCGAGCTGGCGCGGGCGGATCTGTCCGGTCTCGACCCTAGGCTCGCCGAGGTCGAACTGGTGCTCGCCAGCGATGTGGACAATCCGCTGACCGGCCCGAAGGGCGCGCCCGCGGTGTACGGACCGCAGAAAGGGGCGTCGCCGGACGACGTGGCCGTGCTGGATGCCGCGCTGGCGCACTACGCGAAGGTGCTGGAGACCGCGGTAGGGCCGCGGGCGGCCGGGTGTGCAGCGGCGCCCGGTGCGGGTGCCGCGGGCGGCATCGGGTACGGGGCGCTGCTCCTGGGGGCGCGGTTCCGTCCCGGTATCGAGGTCATGCTGGATGTGCTGGGTTTTCAAGCCGCGCTGGACCGGGCCACGCTGGTGATCACCGGCGAGGGCTCCCTGGACGAACAGACACTGCACGGCAAGGCCCCGGCCGGGGTCGCCGCGGCGGCGCACGCGGCGGGCAAGGAGGTGGTCGCGGTGTGCGGCCGGTTGGCGTTGTCGCCGCGGGCGCTGGGCCTGGCCGGGATCCGGCGGGCGTATGCGCTGACGGAGGTCGAGCCGGATGTGTCCCGGTGCATGGCGGACGCGGGCCCGATCCTGGAACACCTCGCCACCCGCATCGCGCACGACTTCCTGGTCTGAGCCGGCGAGCCATCGCGGCATCGGGCCATCACGACGTCAAAGGGAGAGGGGCCCCGAACCGACCTTGGGTTCTAGGAGTCGTTGCAACACCCCAGTTCAAGGGGTGCGATGGACTTCGAGATCCGTAAGGACCGGACAAGGCCTCAGGGCAGGAAGAA
>NZ_JBIALO010000005.1:0-205470 GCF_042873595.1 Streptomyces sp. NPDC004629
GGCCCGGCCGCGGGCGTCGCGCTGGTCGCGGGCGCGGGGGGGGGGCCCGCCGCCCGGGCGGCCGCGGGCCGTTAACCCCGGGGGCCGCGCGGCCGGGGGGGGGGCGGCGGGGGGGCCGCCCCCCGCGGCCAGCCAGCCGGCGGTGTGCTCGACCGCGCGGCCGAGCACCTCGGGCTGGTCGGCCGCGGTCAGCGGGCGTCCTGCGACCCGCTCCACCGCCTCCCACCACAGCCGCTCGGTGTCCACGAGCGTGCCGTCCATGTCGAACAGGACGGCCTGGAGCGGGAGTCGGGGATGGGGGGTCACGTCGGTCTCTCTCCTCACTTCTGGATACGTTCCGCCACCAGCACCGGCCGCTCGGGCAGCGACACCCGCACGGTGCATCCCGCGCCGAGCCCGGCGGCCTCGTGGGCGGGCAGGTCGGCCTTGGCCTCGGTGCCGTCGGCGAGTCTGACGGTGACCCGGACCACGGCGCCCAGGAAGGCGGTGGCGGCGACCCGGGCGGTGCCCGCCTCGTCGGCGCTGACCCGGACGGCCTCGGGCCGGACCAGGACGTCCACCTCGGTGGCGGCCGGAACCGTCCCGTCGACGGGCAGCCGCTGCCCCAGCACGTCCACCGTGCCGGCGGCGAGGGATCCCGGGATCCGGCTCATCGTGCCGACGAACTCGGCGACGAAGGCGGTGGCGGGCCGCCCGTACAACTCGGCGGGTGCCGCGCACTGTTCGAGCCGTCCGGCCCGCATGACGGCGACCCGGTCGGCGACGGACAGCGCCTCTTCCTGGTCGTGCGTCACGAACAGCGTGGTGATGCCGAGTTCCTGCTGGAGCCGGCGGATCTCCTCGCGCAGGGTCAGCCGTACCTTGGCGTCGAGCGCCGACAGCGGCTCGTCGAGCAGCAGCACCCGCGGGCGCAGCGCGAGGGCCCGGGCCAGCGCGATGCGCTGCTGCTGGCCGCCGGAGAGCTGGTGCGGGAAGCGCCGTCCCTTGTCGGCGAGGCCGACCAGCTCCAGCAACTCGGCGGCGCGGGCCCGCCGTTCGGCGGTGCGCACGCCCCGCATGCGCAGTCCGAAGGCGACGTTGTCGAGGGCGTCGAGGTGCGGGAAGAGGCTGTACGACTGGAAGACCATCCCGGCGTCGCGGCGGTGGGCCGGCACCCGGGTGATGTCCTCGCCGTCCACCAGCACGGCGCCGGCGTCCGGGTGCTCGAACCCGGCGAGCATGCGCAGCGCGGTGGTCTTGCCGCACCCGGAGGGGCCGAGCAGCGCCACGAACTCCCCTTGGCGCACGGCGAGGTCGAACCCGTCGAGGGCGACGGTGGTCCCGAACGCGCGGCGCAGGCCGCGGAATTCGACGGTGGCGGCCTGCTGAGCGACGGCCTTCTCCAGTGTGGTGGCGGTCATGGTGTCATCCCCGGGACGAAGCGGTTCGGGTACGCCCGCCGGCACCGGCGAGCGCGAGGAGCAGGGCCCAGGTGACGAGCAGGCTGAGCACGGACACGGCGACGGACATCTGGGCCTGGGAGCCGCCGACGTTGTAGATCCATACCGCGAAGGGCTGGAAACCCAGCAGCCGGGCGACGGTGAACTCGCCGAGCACCAGCGCCAGCGTGAGGAAGGCCGCGTTCAGCAGCGCCGGGCGCAGATTCGGCAGGACGGCCCGCAAAAGGGCCTGCGGCCAGGAGGCGCCGCAGCTGCGGGCGGCCTCGACCAGGGTGCGCACGTCGATGGCGCGCAGTCCGGAGTCCAGCGCCCGGTGCACGAACGGCAGCGCCATCACGACGTAGGCGAGGACGAGCACGATCGGGAAGCTGGGGTTCTGGACGGCCACGAACGTCTGGAACAGCGGTGTACGGGAGAGGTGTTCGGGTCCCCACCTGAGCACCGTGGCGATCCCGGCGACGAACGCGATGGGCGGCACGACCAGCGGCAGTGAGCACACCACCTCGACGACGGGCCGCAGCCGGGGCGCGCCGAGTCGCAGGGCGACCAGGGCGGGCACCATCAGCAGCAGGACGACGGCGATGGTGGCCGCGGCCAGCTCCAGCGAGAGCAGCAGCCCGGAGCCGAAGCCGTCGGCGGACAGGATCTGTGCGTAGGCGTCGAAGGTGAGGCCCTGCCCGGGCACGTCCACCGTGAAGACCACGGACGCGGCGAGCGGCACCAGGAAGTACAGCGCGGCGAGAGCGAGCACGGCCCACCGCCCGGGGTTCAGGCGTCGAGCCATCGGGCGCTCCGTCGTTGCGGGGGCAGGTACACGGCCATGACGAGGACCGCGACCAGGACCATGTCGAGGCTGAGGGCGAGTGCCACGTTCTCCTGGCCGACCAGCACGTTGCCGGAGATGGCGTCGGCGATCTGCAGGGTCACCAGCGGGACCGTGCTGCCCACCATGGCGGCGGCGGTCGCGTACGCGGCGAACGCGCTGCCGAACAGCAGCACCAGGCCGCCGAGCAGGGACGGCGCGAGGACGGGCAGGGCCACGTGCCGCCAGTACTGCAGGACGGTGGCGCCGTTGTTGCGGGCGGCCTCGCGCCACTGGGAACGCAGTCCGTCCAGGGCCGGGGTGATGGTGAGGACCATCAGCGGGATCTGGAAGTACAGATAGACGATCACCAGCCCCCAGAAGCTGTAGAGGTCCCAGCCGGCGTCCGCGAGGCCCAGGTGCCGGGTCAGCACGCCGGCGTTGCCGAGGGTGGCGACGAAGGCGAAGGCCAGCGGGACGCCGCCGAAGTTCGCGAGGACGCCGGAGGCGGTGAGCACCGCGTCGTGCAGCGCCCGGGAGCGGGAGGCCACGACCGCCTGCGCGAGCGGCAGTCCGAGCACGACCCCGAGGACGGCGGTGACCGCGGACAGCTTCACGCTGCCGGCGAGGGCGGTGAGGTACGGCCCCTGCAGCGAGGTGGTCAGGTTCTCGACGGTGTACGACGTGGCGCCCGTGGCCCGGTCCTCGACCGTGAAGGCGCCGTGCAGCATGGCCAGCGCGGGGATGCCGAAGGCGACGGCGGTGAAGACCAGCAGCGGGGCGACGGCGAGCCAGCCGGGGGCGCGGCGCCGCCGCTTGGGGGAAGCGGTCGGCGCCACGTCCGCGCGCGGGAGGGCGGCGGTCATCCGGAGACGGCCTTGGACCAGCCCTGGCCGAGGACCGTCTTGGCCTTGCTCTGCTGCTCCTCGGTCGGGAAGGCGGGGGTGCCGGTGACGCTCGGGAGCTTGGCGGCGGCCTCCTTGTCGAGGGTGCCGGCCTTGTCCAGGGCGGCCATCAGGACCGGGCGGGCGTACCCCTTGAGCCACAGGTTCTGGCCCTCGGCGCTGTAGAGGTACTCCTGCCACAGCCGGGCGGCCGCCGGGTGCGGGGCGTCCTTGTTGACGGCCTGGGAGTAGTACTGGGCGTACTTTCCGTCGGCGGGCACCGCGACCTTCCAGTCGACGCCCTTGGCGCGGAACTCGTCGGCGTAGCCGGCGTTGAGGTAGTCCCAGTCGATGCTGATCGGCGTCTCGCCCTTCTCGACGGTGGCCGGCGTGGACTCGACGGGCGTGTAGTTGCCGTTCTTCTTCAGTTCGGCGAAGAAGTCGAGGCCGGGCTGGATGTCGTCGAAGGAGCCGCCGCCCGCCAGCGCGGCCGCGTAGACGCCGCCGAAGGCCGAACCGGACTTGGTGGGGTTGCCGTTGAGCGCGACCTGGCCCTTGTACTGCGGCTTCAGCAGGTCCTTGAAGGTGGTCGGGCACTCCTTGACCCGCTTGGCGTCGCAGCCGATGGAGACGTAGCCGCCGTAGTCGTTGTACCAGCGGGCCTGCGCGTCCTTCTGGCCCTCGGGGATGTCGGCGAACGAGACCACCTTGTAGGGCGCGAGCAGCCCCTGCTCGGCGGCACTGAGCGCGAAGGAGCTGCCGAGGTCGAGGACGTCAGGGGCGCGCTTCTGGCCCTTGCGGGAGGTGACGGCGTTGATCTCGTCCTGGCTGGAGCCGTCGGGGCTCTCCACGGCGATCTTGATGCCGTACTTCTTCTGGAAGCCGTCGATGAGGGCGCCGTAGTTGGCCCAGTCGCGGGGCAGCGCGATGGCGTTCAGCGTGCCCTCCTTCTTGGCGGCCTCGACCAGCGCGTCCATGCCGCCGAAGTCGGCCGCGGAGGTGGCGGTGGCGGCGCTCTTGCCGTCGGCGGTGGTGGAGGCGTCGTCGGGGGCGGCGCCGCAGGCGCTCAGGGCGAGCGCGGCTACGACGGCGAGGGAGCCGCTCAGGACGGCAGTTCTCGGCAGGGACACGGTCACGGTCTCTCCAGGAGTACGCACGAGGGTGAGATGACGCAGATAACTTGTCTGAACAAGTTGGCACTCAGTACGCCCGCCGCCGATGTCCTGACCGTGAACATCGGCCAAACCCCGACCGGAGATTCCCTGCACAATCCCGGCCGGCACACAGCACCGAAGAGCGTCGATTAGGCTGCTCACGCTGTGCACAGCGACCTATGCAGAGGGGATACATGGCCGCGCGACACGAGGAGATCGCCGACGAACTGCGCCGGGCGATCGACCGCGAGGAGTACGCAGTCGGCAGTCGGCTGCCCGCGGAGACCGAACTCATGGCGCGGTACGGCGTCTCGCGCGGCACGGTGCGCCAGGCCGTCGCGACCCTCACCGCCGAGGGACTGATCGGCTCCCGCCAGGGCGCCCGACGGGTGGTCCTGGCCAGCCGCCGCAGCCAGAGCTTCGCGGAGCTGCGCAGCTTCGCCCAGTGGGCGCGCGCGATGGGCCGCGAGGCGAGGGGGCACGTGGTGGCGCAGGAGCGCCGCGCGGCCACCGAGGAGGACGCCGTGCGCCTCCAACTGCGCGCCGGGACACCGGTGTTGCATGTGCTGCGGGTGCGCGGTCTGGACGGCGAACCGGTCCTGCTGGAACGGACCGTGTACGCGGACTGGATCGCGCCGGCGGTCGAGGCGATCGAGCCGGACTGCCCCTCCGTCACCCAGCGCCTGTTCGAGGACACGGGCCTGGTCTTCGCCTACGGCGAGCACGTCATCGACGCGGTGGCGGCGGGCGCCCAGGACGCGGAACTGCTCGGCGTGCGCCGGACGAGCCCGCTGCTGCGGGTCCGCCGGGTGACCACGACCCGCGAGGGCCGCCCGGTGGAGTGGTCGGACGACCGCTACCGCTCGGACGCCGTCAGCTTCAGCGTGCGCAATTCGATCGGGAACAACGCCCTGGCCCGCAAGACCGCCGACCGAGCCGACTGAAGGGACCCCACGGACCGAGCCCGCACCACCGCACCGCGGCTCGCCGACGAGCACACGCGCGCGCCGGGCTTCGGCTTGCGCGTGCGGACGGCGGTCGGGCTCGTGTTCTACTTCGGGTACGGCCATCGCCGTTCCCGTCCCGCGTCGGCGCAGGCCCCCGCGGTGGCGGAGGAGGACCCGGACGAAGAAGTGAACCACGCGCAGTGCTGAACGATCTCGACGAACGCATCGTGCACGCCCTCGCCGAGGACGCCCGCCGCTCCTACGCGGACATCGGGCAGTTGGTCGGCCTGTCCGCACCGGCCGTGAAACGGCGCGTCGACCGGCTGCGCGCCACCGGGGCCATCACCGGATTCACGGTGCGGGTGGACCCGGCGGCGCTCGGCTGGGAGACCGAGGGGTTCATCGAGCTGTACTGCCGGCGCAACACCTCACCGGAGACCATCCAGCGGGGCCTGGAGCGCTACCAGGAGGTGGTGGCCGCGTCCACCGTCACCGGGGACGCGGACGCCGTCGTGCAGGTCTTCGCCGCCGACATGCGCCACTTCGAGCGGGTGCTGGAGCGCATCGCGGGCGAGCCGTTCGTGGAGCGGACCAGGTCCGTGCTGGTGCTGTCACCGCTGCTGCGCCGCTTCTCCTCGGGCGCACCGGGCTGATCGGCTGTCACCCGAAGCGGCGGCGGACCGCCGTCCGCAGGGGCCGCACGCCCCAGGTGTGCCCGCCGGTTCCGGGCAGGAGGCCGGCGCGTACGAGGAGAAGTGATGGCGTCCGGTGAGCACCCGCTTCCGTCCCGGGGCGGCGGAGACGACCCGGAACCCGGGGACCGTCGAGCCCTCGGCGTGGGGCCGCGGACCGGACACGGCGCGGTCGGCGCAGGCGGGCGTGCGGGCCGCGCCGCGGCGGGCGAAGGACCCTTCCAGTGCCGTGCCGAGTCCGCGGCGCACGGTGGCACGGCCCGCCGCCACGGCCCGCGCGGCACCGGCGACCGCGGGGTCAGTTCCAGCTGGCGTGCAGAGGCTTGCCCTCGGCGTAGCCGGCCGCGCTCTGGATGCCCACGACGGCCTTCTCGGCGAACTCCTCCAGAGAGCCCGCCCCGGCGTAGGTGCACGCCGAGCGGACGCCCGCGATGATCGAGTCGATCAGGTCCTCGACGCCCGGACGGACCGGGTCGAGGAACATCCGGGAGGTGGAGATGCCCTCCTGGAACAGCCCCTTGCGGGCCCGGTCGTAGGCCGACTCCTCCGAAGTGCGGTTGCGCACCGCGCGCGCGGACGCCATGCCGAAGGACTCCTTGTACAGGCGCCCGTCGGCGTCCTGCTGGAGGTCGCCCGGCGACTCGTACGTACCCGCGAACCAGGAACCGATCATCACGTTGGAGGCGCCGGCCGCCAACGCCATGGCCACGTCCCGCGGGTGCCGGATCCCGCCGTCGGCCCACACGTGCTTGCCGTACTTGCGGGCCTCGGCGGCACACTCCAGCACGGCCGAGAACTGCGGCCGGCCCACGCCGGTCATCATGCGGGTCGTGCACATCGCGCCCGGCCCCACGCCCACCTTGACGATGTCCGCGCCCGCCTCGATCAGATCCCGGACGCCCTCGGCGGAGACGATGTTGCCCGCCGCGACCGGGACCCGCGGGCCGAGGTCGCGCACCAGCTTGAGCGCGCTGATCATCGATTCCTGGTGGCCGTGTGCGGTGTCGATGACGAGCGTGTCGACCCCGGCGTCCAGCAACTGCTGCGCCTTGCCCGCCACATCGCCGTTGATGCCGACCGCGGCGGCGATGCGCAGCCTGCCCTGCGCGTCGGTGGCCGGGGTGTACAGCGTGGCGCGCAGCGCACCCTTGCGGGTGAGGATGCCGGCCAGCCTGCCGTCCCCGTCCACCGCCGGGGCATAGCGGCGGTTGGCCGCGTCCAGCGTGTTGAAGGCCTCGCGCGGATCGATGTCCGCGTCGAGCAGCAGCAGGTCGCGGGACATGACCACGGCGAGCTGGGTGAAGCGGTCGACGCCGGACAGATCCCGGTCGGTGACGACACCGACCGGCCGCCCGGCCTCGTCGACGACGACACCGGCGTTGTGCGCACGCTTCGGCAGCAGCGCCAGCGCGTCGGCGACGGTCTGGTGCGGGGCGAGCACGATCGGCGTGTCGAGGACCAGATGGCGGCTCTTCACCCAGGTGACGACGTCCGTGACGACGTCGATCGGTATGTCCTGCGGGATCACCACCAGGCCGCCGCGCCGGGCCACCGTCTCGGCCATGCGGCGGCCCGCGATGGCGGTCATGTTGGCGACGACCAGCGGGATCGTGGTGCCCGTGCCGTCCGGGGAGCTGAGGTCCACACCCTGACGCGAGCCCACCGCGGAACGGCTCGGCACCATGAACACGTCGTCGTACGTCAGGTCGTACGCGGGCTGGATGTCATTGAGGAAACGCACGTGCTGCACATCCCAGTCGATCAGAGGTGGCCCCCGGACAGGTCTGCCAGGGGGAAGAGCACGTACTTCATTGTCCCATGGCGACCGGAATGCGCGGCCCGGGCGGATCGTCCAGGCAGGTCAGGGGCGGATTCGGAGGATCCGACGAAGACCGGCCGGGCGCCGACATGGCGGCCTCGACGGGCCGCCGTCAGCCGAGGGCGAGGGCGACGGTCAGCCGCGGTTCACGCCCGGACGCCTCGGTGAACACCTCCTGCGCGACGGACCACTCCTCGGGCCGCTCACGGGCGTACTCCCGCCAGCCGGTGACGACGACGAGCAGCGCGCGGCCGGCCGTCGCCGTCGGCCACACGGACGGATCGGCGAGGCTGTCGGCGAGGGCGTCCCAGTTGCGGCCGAACCAGTCGGGCAGACCCAACGCGTGCGCCGACCGGTCCATCAGCCCGGCCTTGTCGACGATGCCGCCGAGATCGACCGTCACCACGTACGGGATCGTCATCTCAGCACCGCCCGGAACGACTCGTAGTGATCACCGGAGTAGTAGACCTCCTCGCCCTGCCCCGTGACAATGCGCCGAGCGCCACGGTCGCGCGCTCCCGGGGTCCGCACGGTGTATGCGTGGCAATTCTGCCGCATCCCTCTGACCTGGGCTTATGACGGTTGAAACAGCTGTGACCTGCGAAGGGCACACGGCCGCGCAGAGCATCGGCTCATCCCTCGACGTCACCCGCACCGCACAGGACTTGGCGTTCCTGGCGTCCGACGAGGCCGCCTACGTCACCGGCGTCGTCCTGCCCGTCGACGGCGGTATCGCCATCTGACGCGGTGCGCAGGCGCCGGACCCCCTCGGCACGGTGGCCCGGCGGCCAACGCCTCCCCTGGGACGGCGAGTCGGCGGGCGAACTGGAGGTGCGCGGGCCGTGGATCGCGGGCGCGTACTCCAACGGCCCCGGCACCGAACCCCTGCGCCCCGCCGACAAGTTCAGCGAGTGCGGCTGGCTGAAGACGGGGGACGTCGGCACCATCAGCCCGGACGGCTTCCTCACCCTCACCGACCGGGCCAAGGACGTCATCAAGTCCGGCGGCGAGTGGATCTCCTCGGTCGATCTGGCGAACGCCCTGTCTCAAGGAAGACGCCACCGCCGACTTCAAAACCCTGCACGCCTTCCTCGCCGAGGAACGCCGGATCGCCAAGTGGCAGCTCCCCGAACGCTGGACCAGCAGCCCGCGACCAGTACGGCGAGACAGAGCAGGAGCGCCGAGAGCGCACAGGGGACGGGCCGCGGCAGCATGCGTCGATGCTGTCACGGCCGTCCCCGCGTCGGTCCGCTGCCGCGGCCGGTCAGGGTCCGTCGGGGTCCGCCCGGTTCAGGGCGGGTCGCGGCGTGGGGCCCGCGGTCATCAGGTAGTCCGCGGCCGAGGTGTCCGTCACCAGGCTGGTGACGAGGCCGGAGCGCAGCACCGCGTCGATCGCCGCCGCCTTGCGCTGCCCGCCCGCGATCGCGACGACCTCGGGGACCCGGCGCAGCTGGTCGGCCTTGACCGTGATGCACCGCTCCCCCAGGTCCCGGCCGACCCGGCGGCCCTCCGCGTCGAAGAGGTGCGCGGACATCTCGGCGGCGACCCCGAGCGAGGCGTAGTGGCCGCGCTCCTCGTCGCTGAGCATGTCGTGCACCGTCGAGATGCCCGGCTCCCAGGAGCCGATCGAGACACAGGCGACCGTGACCTTGTCGAAGTACTCGAAGGCCCGGGCGATCCCCGTCTGGTTGCGCAGCGCCGCCGCGGTGGCCGCGTCCGGCAGCAGCATCGGCGCGTAGATGGGGTGCGCGTCGCCGCCGGACACCTGCGCGGCGCGGCGGACGGCCTCGACCGAACCGCGCTCGGCGGTCCCGGCGTCGTACACACCGGTCAGCTGGACCACCGTGCACGGCGGCAGCCGGTCGAGGGCGGCGGCCATGTGAATGGTGGACCGGCCCCAGGCCAGGCCCAGCACGTCTCCCTCGTTGACCAACTCGCCCAGCAGGTCGGCCGCGACCTCGCCGAGGTTCTCCGGATCCGGGGTCTCCTCCGCCTCGGCCGGGGACTCCACCACGACGGCGTGTCTGAGGCCGTAGCGGGCGCGGAGCGCGTCGGAGCGATCGGCGTCCAGTTCGGCCGGCACACGGATCTCGATGCGCACGAGATCCCGTTCCAGGGCGGTCTCCAGGACCCGGGCCACCTTGAAGCGGCTGACGCCGAACTCCTCCGCGATCTGGATCTTGGACTTGCCCTCAAGGTAGAAACGGCGGGCCATGGCCGCCGCCTGCACCAGCTCAGCGGGTCCCATCCGCATGCGGCCCGCCGACATACCCGACACGGCGCTCTCCTCACTGCTGTTCACACTCTGGATTCGCCGTTCATCCTTGCAGATCCGGCGCGGTTGATCAGCCCTGATGGCCGCCGTTCACGTACCCGTGGCTCAGTGGTCGCATGCCCAGGACGCCTTCGCGGTGGCCGCCTGCGCCTGTGCGCGCAGTGCACGTACCGCCGCTGCCGGGTCCTGCGCGCCGTAGACGGCCGAGCCGGCCACGAAGACGTCGGCTCCCGCGTCCGCGCACCGCTCGATCGTGGCCGCCGAGACGCCACCGTCCACCTGGAGCCACAGTTCGAGGCCGTGCTTGTCGATCAGTTCACGGGTGCGGCGGATCTTCGGGAGCATGATGTCGAGGAACGCCTGGCCGCCGAAGCCCGGCTCGACCGTCATGATCAACAGCATGTCGAGTTCCGGGAGCAGGTCCTCGTACGGCTCGATGGGCGTCGCGGGCTTCAACGCCATGGAGGCGCGGGCGCCCTTGGCGCGGATCTCGCGGGCGAGCCGCACGGGCGCGGCGGCCGCCTCGACATGGAAGGTGACCGAGGAGGCGCCCGCCTCGATGTACTGCGGGGCCCAGCGATCGGCGTCCTCGATCATCAGATGGCAGTCGAGCGGCGTGTCCGTGGCCCGGGCCAGGGACTCCACGACCGGCACGCCGAGCGTGAGGTTCGGCACGAAGTGGTTGTCCATGACGTCGACGTGGAGCCAGTCGGCGCCCTCGACCGCCTTCGCCTCGTCAGCGAGACGGGCGAAGTCGGCGGACAGGATGCTGGGGTTGATCTGCACGGCCATGCCCCAAGCCTGCCACGTCCGCCCCGCCACGTCCCCGCCGGGAGCCCACAGACACCCACCGCATCCACCGCCCCCAGAGCCCGCCCTCCTCGCCCCCGCCCGAACACTCGGCACCCGAGACCCAGCCGACCCCCTACCCCAACAGCCGGGAGCCCGCAGCCCCGCCACCCCGCGGCCCCGGAAACACCTCGACCCACAGGCCACACACCCGAAGGCCCGAGCAGCCCCACCACCCAAGCCACTCCCCGCCAAAGACCCGCCGACCGGCCCAGGCGGAGACCGTGGGCCCACTCGGACGCAGAGGCCGGGGGTGGGTCAGGCTGTTCGGCGGATCAGGGCCAGGTACATGGCGTCGGTGCCGTGCAGGTGCGGCCACAGTTGGATGTCGGGGCCCTCGCCGAGCGCGGGCATCCCCGGCAGCAGCGGGCGGGCGTCGATGAGTTCGGTGTCCGGGCGCTGCTTGAGCACGTCCGCGACGACCGCACGGGTCTCGGCGAGGTGCGGCGAGCAGGTGGCGTAGCCGACGACGCCCCCGACCCGCACCGAGTCCAGCGCGCTGCGCAGCAGGGCCCGCTGCAACGGCGCGAAGCCGTCCAGGTCCTCCGGGCGGCGCCGCCAGCGGGCCTCGGGCCGCCTGCGCAGGGCGCCGAGACCGGTGCACGGCACATCGACCAGCACCCGGTCGAAGCCGCCCGCCCGCCACGGCGGCCGGGTCCCGTCGGCGACGACGACCTGGTACGGCCCCGGATTGCCGTGCAGCGCCCTGGCCACCAGACCGGCGCGGTGCGGCTGCCTCTCGGCGGCGACCAGGACGGCCCCGCGCTCGGCCGCCAGCGCCCCGAGCAGCGCGGCCTTGCCGCCGGGTCCCGCGCACCCGTCGAGCCACTTCTCGTCCGGCCCGTCCAGGGGCGCACCGGCCAGAGCGAGAGCGACCAGCTGGCTGCCCTCGTCCTGCACACCGGCCCGGCCCTCCCGTACCGCGTCGACGGCGCCGGGCTCCCCGCCCTCGGTGAGCCGCACGGCGTACGGCGACCAGCGTCCCGGCACGGCGGCGTCCTCGCGGAGCAGTTCCCGCGGGTCGGCCCGGCCCGGCCGGGCGACGAGGGTCACCTCGGGGCGTTCGTTGTCGGCCTCCAGCAGCTCCTCGATCCCGGCGCGCCCGCCGCCGAGCGAGTCCCACAGCGCGGAGACGATCCAGCGGGGGTGCGAGTGCACGACCGCGAGATGGTCCTCGGGGTCCTCGTCGTAGGACGGTGCCACCTTGGCCAGCCAGCCGTCGAGGTCGTCCTGCGCGACCTTCCGCAGCACCGCGTTGACGAACTTGGCCCGCCCGTCGCCGAGGACGACCCGGGCCAGCTCGACGGAGGCGGACACGGCGGCGTGCGTCGGGATCCGCGTGCCGAGGAGCTGGTGCACGCCGAGGCTGAGCACGTCGAGGACCGGCGGGTCGACCTCGCGCAGCGGCCGGTCGACACAGGCCGCGATGATCGCGTCGTAGGTGCCCTGCCGGCGCAGCGTCCCGTACACCAGCTCGGTGGCGAGGGCGGCGTCCCGGACGTCGAAGTCGCCCTTCTCCCGTGCCTTGCGCAGCAGCGGCGGCAGTACGAGGTTGGCGTACGCGTCCCGCTCGTCCACGGCCCGCAGGGCGTCGAAGGCGAGGATGCGGACGGGGTCCTTGTGGGGACGGCGGTAGGGCTTGCCGGGCCGGCGCGGCCGGCGGGACTGCTCGCTCACGAAAAAGGTGCTCCGGTGCTGGAAGGGGTGCGCGTCCCAGCGTACGTCGGCAGGACGCCGCGGGCGCCGGACGGGGCGTCAGCCGCCCAGCGTCTCCCCGTCGGCGATCCGCACGCCGCGCGCCCAGTCCGCCGCCCGCATCGGCTTCTTGCCCTGGGCCTGCACCCACAGCAGCTCGACGGCGTACGAGCCGGTGCCGACGTGGACGCTGTGCTTGCCGACCGCCGGCTGCCCCGGGGCGAGGTCGGTGCGCTCCGGCGCGGGCGTGACGTGGATGAGCTTGAGCCGCTCGCCGCGGAAGGTGGTCCAGGCGCCCGGCGCCGGGGTGCAGCCGCGCACCACCCGGTCGACGCGCAGCGCCGGGGCGTGCCAGTCGACCCGGGCGTCCTCGACGGTGATCTTCGGTGCGACGGTGATGCCGTCCGTCGGCTGCGGTACGGCCTTCAGCGTGCCGTCCTCGATGCCGTCCATGGTCGCGGCGAGCAGCCCGGCACCGGCGAAGGCGAGCCGGGTGAGCAGGTCGCCGCTGGTGTCGGTGGGCCGGATTGCCTCCGTGACCGTCCCGTAGACGGGGCCCGAGTCGAGCCCTTCCTCGATCAGGAAGGTCGAGGCGCCGGTGATCTCGTCGCCCGCCATGAGGGCGTGCTGCACGGGCGCGGCGCCGCGCCAGGCGGGCAGCAGCGAGAAGTGCAGGTTGACCCAGCCGTGGGCGGGGATGTCCAGGGCCACCCGCGGCAGCAGCGCCCCGTAGGCGACGACGGGGCAGCAGTCGGGGGCGATCTCCCGGAGCCGTTCCAGGAATTCGGGATCGCGTGGCTTCGCCGGCTTCAGCACCTCGATGCCGGCCTCCTCCGCCCGCTCGGCCACGGGGGACGCGACCAGCCGACGCCCGCGCCCGGCCGGCGCGTCGGGCCGCGTGACGACGGCGGCCACCTCGTGCCGCCCGGCGGCGATGAGAGCGTCCAGGGCGGGAACGGCGACCTCGGGGGTACCGGCGAAGACGAGCTTCATGGGCGGGTGGGGGCCTCTCGGGCGGGGGTGGACGGGCAGCGCACCAGTCTATGCCGACGGGGCCGCCCGGGGCGGGGCGCCCGCGGGCGGAGGCCAGGCTTCCGCGTATCTGCAACGGCCGGGTGGTGTATGGGTGGCCCGACGGCGTACGCATATGCCCACACGCCCCCACACCGTGACCAGCCGCGGGCAGACGCGTTGGTCAAGAAAGAGTTGACCACAACGGGCCGCCAGCGCGGCCCGATTCCTTTCAACGCCGGTTCGAGAGGCTTGTTCATGGCCGACCACGCAACGCACGACGCCCAGGCCCGGGCCAGCCTGCACTTGTTGGTGCGGGACATCGAGCGGGTCCGTCGGCAGGTGGACGCACTGCGTACGCTCACCGCCCAGTTGGGCAACGTCTACCGCCCGCGCCGCTCGGGACCCTCCACGGGCTTCGTCGTCTACGGACGGGCCCCCGCGCCGACCGTCCGTCTCGCCCAGGAACTCCGGGACAGTGTGGAAACCCTGGTCACGTCCGCCGTGGACTTCGACCGCTCGCTGGGCTTCTCGTGGGACGCGGTGGGCTCGGCCCTCGGCGTCACCAAGCAGGCGGTGCACCGCCGTTACGGCGCACGTCGCGCCGCGGCCCGGGCGGCTACGGAGACCGAGCACGCGCCGGAGCCGACGGGCAGCCGCACGGTGAACGTGAACACCGGTCTGCCCGCGGTGCCGACGGTCCCCGCGGCCCGTTCGATGCCGACCCAGCCGACCGCGGGCAGCCCCACGCTCCGCGAAGAGGTCCGCCCCACGGCCTTCCCCGGCCCCCGCAACGGCTGACCCCCCGTCACCCGCCCTCCCGACCCAGGCCCCGGGAGGGCAACCACCGCCCCGCAGACAACCAACGCCCCAAAGGGGCGCGAGGAACTGCGCGACCAGCCACAACGACGCCCCAGACAACCAACGCCCCAAAGGGGCGCGAGGAACTGCGCGACCAGCCACAACGACGCCGCAGACAACCGACGGCCCAAAGGGGCGCGGGGAACTGCGCGACCAGCCACGACGGCACCGCAGACGACCGACGACACAGCGCCGCACCCAGCGGAGCGCTCAGCCGATGTCCGGGGGGTCGATCCGGATCCGTACCGGCTCGCCGCCGCCCCGTACCATCCGTGCCGCCTGGGCCGTCTTCAGTGCCGCCGCCAGCGCGGACCCGCTGCCGGGCGGAACCCGGACCAGCGCCCGTTCCCACCGCTCCCCGGGCGGCGGCCCCCCGGTACGCCGGGGCCGTCCGGCCGCCACGAACGGCAGCGGCACGGGCCCCAACACCTCGGCGTCCGGCGGGAGTTCGACCGTCGCCAGGAATCCGGCCACGGCCTCGACCGGGCCCGAAACGGCCGCCATCCGGGAGACCGGCGGGAACCCCAGCTCGGCCCGCTCCGCCAGCTCCCGCACCGCGTGCCCGACCGGATCCCACCGCACCAGGGCCTGCACCGGCCGCAGGGTCGGCTCGGCGACGACCACCACCGTGCCCCCTTCCCCCTGCGGCCGCACCAGCGCCGCGGCCCCGAGCCAGCGCCGCAGCGCGTCCTCCCCGGCGCGCAGGTCCGGCCGGCCGAGCATGGCCCAGCCGTCGAGGAGCAGCGCCGCCGCATAGCCGCCCTCGGCGACCGGCTCGGCCCCCGGTGTGCTCACCACCAGCGCGGGCGTCCCCGGCACCGTGTCCAGCACCTGCTCGCGCCCCGAGGTGCGCACCGGCACCGCCGGAAAGGCCCGCCCCAGTTCCTCGGCGGTCCGTCGCGCCCCCACGACCTGCGCGCGCAGCCGGAACGAGCCGCACTCCGGGCAGTGCCAGCCGGCCTCCTCACGACCGCACCAGCCGCACCACAACGCCCCCGCGTCCCGCGCCTCCAGCGGCCCGGAGCAGTGCCGGCACCGAGCGGGCGCCCGGCACGTCGCGCAGGCCAGGCGCGGCACATATCCGCGCCGGGGCACCTGCACCAGCACCGGGCCGTGCCGCAGTCCGTCCCGGACCGCCTGCCAGGCCGGCGTCGGCAGCCGGGCGGCACGGGCGGCCTCGTCCCGTGCCAGGTCGCCGTCGCCCACGGTCCGCACCAGCGCGGCGGCCCGCCGCACCTGCTCCCGGACGGCGACCAGGGGCCGCGCCCAGCCGCTCTCCACCAGCTGCGCCGCCTCCACAGTGCAGCTCCAACTCCCCAGCAGAAAAGCGCACTTGTCCAGGGCGGCGCGCAGCAGCAGCACATCCCGGGCATGCGGCTGCGGGGCGTGCGGCTCACTGTGGCTGTCGTCGCCGTCGTCCCAGATGGCGAGGAGCCCCAGGTTCCGCACCGGCGCGAACATGGCGGCCCGCGTCCCGACAACGGCCCGGACCGCCCCCCGGCGCACCGCGAGCCACTGCCCGTACCGCTTCTCGGGCCCGGCGTCCGCGGTGAGCAGTGCATGCCGTCCCCGGCCGAGCCGCGCGGTGAGCGCGGCGTCCACCCGGGCCGCGGCACGCCCGTCCGGTACGACGACGAGCGCGCCGCGCCCCGAGGCGAGCGTGGCGGCGACGGCGAGGGCCAGTTCCTCGCTCCACTGCGGGCCCGGCAGCGCGTTCCACACGGCCCGCGGAGTGCCCCCCGAGGCCAGCGACCCGATGAACGCC
Organism: Streptomyces sp. NPDC004629; assembly: GCF_042873595.1. Lineage (NCBI taxonomy): Bacteria > Bacillati > Actinomycetota > Actinomycetes > Kitasatosporales > Streptomycetaceae > Streptomyces > Streptomyces sp. NPDC004629. The sequence continues at coordinate 16,194 of NZ_JBIALO010000005.1, forward strand.
GCCCCCTGCTCGTACCGGGCCCACGATCCGGCCTCGGGCGGCGCCGGCGGTGGCAGCGGCGCGGGCGACGGCCGCCCCTCGGCCCGCGCGCTGCGCGGCGGCACGGCCAGCTGGAGCACATCGGCGAGGCTGCCCGCGTACCGGTCGGCGACGGCACGCGCGAGCCCCAGCGACTCCTCGCTCAGCACCGGCTCGGGGGACACCACCTGGGCCAGCGCGGCCAGCGGCCCGGAATAGTCGGACTCGGCCCGCCGCTCGATGAGGAACCCGTCGATGAGCCCGCCGCCCTCCCGGCGCCCCTCCCGCACCCGGTGCCGGCCGGCCCCGAACCGCACCCGCACCCGCACCCCGGGCTGTGCCTGCTCGTCCAGTTCCTCGGGCACGGCGTAGTCGAAGTACCGGTCGAGGTGGAGCACGCCCTTGTCGACCAGCACCCGCGCGACGGGCAGCTCCTTGGCCAGTGCGGCACCCCGCCAGGTCCGCGGCTTGGCCCGCGGCGCCTTGGCACCGCGCACGCTCTCCCGGATGAGCGCGAGCTGCTCCGGCGGCGCCCCGTCGGCTCCACCGTCCCGCTGCCCGTTCTCGCTGCTCACGCTTGCATTCTTACCAAACCCCACCGACAATCGACGGCTGACCGCCGCGTCGGCGGCCGGATGCGGGGCCCGTGCCTTCCGCGCGCCGCCCGTGCCATGGCGCGGCGAGGCCCGGCTTCCCACGGGAAGCCGGGCCTCGTTTTCGGGCGTCGTCGGGACTACAGGCCCACGGCCTGGCGCAGGGCGTCCACGCGGTCCGTGCGCTCCCAGGTGAAGTCCGGCAGCTCACGGCCGAAGTGGCCGTAGGCGGCGGTCTGCGCGTAGATCGGGCGGAGCAGGTCGAGGTCGCGGATGATGGCGGCCGGGCGCAGGTCGAAGACCTCGTCGATGGCCTTCTCGATCCGCTCGGGCTCGACCTTGTGCGTGCCGAAGGTCTCCACGAACAGACCGACCGGCTCGGCCTTGCCGATCGCGTACGCCACCTGGACCTCGCAGCGGGCGGCAAGGCCCGCGGCCACCACGTTCTTCGCGACCCAGCGCATCGCGTACGCCGCCGAGCGGTCCACCTTGGACGGGTCCTTGCCGGAGAACGCGCCACCGCCGTGCCGCGCCATGCCGCCGTACGTGTCGATGATGATCTTCCGGCCGGTCAGGCCCGCATCGCCCATCGGACCGCCGATCTCGAACCGGCCCGTCGGGTTCACCAGCAGCCGGTAGCCCTCCGTGTCCAGCTTGATGCCCTCGTCCAGGAGCGCCTTCAGCTCCGGCTCGACGACGAACTCACGGATGTCGGGGGCGAGCAGGGACTCCAGGTCGATGTCCGAGGCGTGCTGGCTGGAGACGACCACCGTGTCCAGGCGCACCGCCTTGTCGCCGTCGTACTCGATGGTGACCTGTGTCTTGCCGTCCGGCCGCAGATAGGGGATCGTGCCGTTCTTGCGCACGTCGGACAGCCGCTTGGACAGCCGGTGCGCCAGGAAGATCGGCAGCGGCATCAGCGTCGGCGTCTCGTCGGTCGCATAGCCGAACATCAGGCCCTGGTCGCCCGCGCCCTGCTTGTCCAGATCGTCACCCTGCTCACCTCGCAGGGCGCCCTCGACCCGGGACTCGTACGCCGTGTCCACGCCCTGGGCGATGTCCGGGGACTGCGCGCCGATCGACACCGACACACCGCAGGAGGCGCCGTCGAAGCCCTTCTTCGAGGAGTCGTAGCCGATCCCCAGGATCGTGCCCCTGACCAGGTTCGCGATGTCCGCGTACGCCTTGGTGGTGACCTCGCCGGCCACATGCACCAGGCCGGTCGTGATCAGCGTCTCCACGGCGACCCGGGACGTCGGGTCCTCGCGCAGGAGCGCGTCGAGAATGGTGTCGCTGATCTGGTCAGCGATCTTGTCGGGGTGGCCCTCGGTCACGGACTCCGAGGTGAACAGGCGACGGGACACAACGCTCCCTGGGGTTGCAGCGGCTGCTGGCTGATCATTGGCGGACGACGCGGGGGCTGCGCCCGGCGACGTCCGCCAACAGTTTATCGGTCGCACTCCGTCGCAGGGGCACCCTCCCCCGCTCTCGCCTTTGCTCGACGGGGGCGCGCCCTCCAGTTCTCGGGGGCGCCGTGACCTGCGGCACGGGCATTCTGCCCAATGCCCGGTCCCGTTGGCCAGAGGCTTCCCGCGAGAATGTCGGGTTCGAGCAAATCGTCGAACGACTGAAACACTTCAGGCCAGACGGCCGCGCACCAGGTCCCAGACTGCCTCGGCAAGGGCCTCCTTGGGGCCGTGCGGCACGGGCGTCTCGCTGCCGTCGGCGCCCAGCACCAGGGCCTCGTTCTCCTCGGAACCGAATGTCTTTCCCTCCCCCACCTCGTTCACCACGAGGAGGTCGCACCCCTTGCGCGCCAGCTTCGCCCGGCCGTTGGCGAGGACGTCGTCGGTCTCGGCGGCGAAGCCGACGATCACCTGTCCGGGCCGCGCCCGCTCGGCCGAGATCTCCGCGAGGATGTCCGGATTGCGTACCAGGGCGACGGGCTCCGGGTCCTGGCCGTCCTTCTTCTTGATCTTCCCGGTGGCGTAGCGGGCCGGACGGAAGTCGGCCACGGCCGCGGCCATCACCACGGCGTCGGCGTCCGCGGCGGCCTTGAGCACCGCCTCGCGCAGCTGGACCGCGGTGCCGACCCGGACGACGTCCACGCCGGCCGGGTCGGGCAGGCCGGTGTTCGCCGCGACCAGGGTCACTCGGGCGCCCCGTGCGGCGGCCGTGCGCGCGAGGGCGTAGCCCTGCTTGCCGGAGGAGCGGTTACCGAGGAAGCGGACCGGGTCGAGGGGTTCGCGGGTGCCGCCGGCGGAGACGACGACATGCCGGCCGGTCAGGTCGGGCTCGGTGACCCCGCGGGCCAGCACCCGCCGGCAGACCTCGAAGATCTCCACGGGATCGGGCAGCCGCCCCTTGCCGGTGTCGACGCCGGTCAGCCGCCCGACCGCGGGCTCGATGACGACGGCACCCCGGCGGCGCAGCGTCGCCACGTTCTCCTGGGTGGCCGGGTGCTCCCACATCTCCGTGTGCATGGCCGGGGCGAAGACGACCGGGCAGCGGGCCGTCAGGAGCGTGTTGGTCAGCAGGTCGTCGGCGAGGCCGTGGGCGGCCTTGGCGAGCATGTCGGCCGTCGCGGGGGCCACCACCACGAGGTCGGCGTGCTGGCCGATGCGGACGTGCGGGACCTCGTGGACGTCGTCCCAGACCTCGGTGGCGACGGGTTTGCCGGACAGGGCGGACCAGGTGGCGGCGCCGACGAAGTGCAGCGCGGCGGCGGTGGGGACGACGCGCACGTCGTGGCCCGACTCGGTGAATCTGCGCAGCAGCTCACAGGCCTTGTACGCGGCGATGCCGCCGCTGACCCCCAGAACGACCTTCGGCTTGTCCACCGTCTCTCCCCGGACTCGGAACGTACATCCCCATGCTGCACGACGGCGGGGTACGCGTTCCCCGCACCCCCGAGCAGACCACAGGCCCGGCAGTCGTGCTGCCGGGCCTGTGGAAAAGCCAACCGCAGTCTGAACGTACGACTGCGCGTGTTCCCGCTGACCGCGCGGGTTACTGCGCCGGGCCCTCGATGGCCTCGGAGGTCAGCAGACCCGCGTTGATCTCGCGCAGGGCGATCGAGAGCGGCTTCTCGTGGACATGGGTGTCGACGAGCGGACCGACGTACTCCAGCAGGCCCTCGCCGAGCTGCGAGTAGTACGCGTTGATCTGGCGGGCACGCTTGGCCGCGTAGATCACGAGGCTGTACTTCGAGTCGGTGGCCTCAAGCAACTCGTCGATCGGCGGGTTGATGATGCCCTCGGGCGCGGTGATGGAAGAGGACACGCTCTACCTTCCGAAAGATGGGAAAAGATCAGACACAATCACACAACGTCCATCAAGGCTAGCAGCTCGCGCGCCACATCCTCGACGGAGGTGTTGACCAAGGTCTCGTCGAACTCCGGCTCGGCCGCCAGCTCGATCCTGGCCGCCTCCAGGCGGCGCTCGATCACCTCGGGCGGCTCGGTGCCGCGGCCGGTGAGCCTGCGCACCAGCTCCTCCCAGGAGGGCGGAGCCAGGAACACCAGCTGGGCCTCCGGCATGGACTCGCGGACCTGCCGGGCGCCCTGGAGGTCGATCTCCAGGAGGACGGGCTCGCCCGCCTCCAGGCGGTCCAGCACGGCGGCACGCGGCGTGCCGTAGCGGTTGCCGGCGAATTCGGCCCATTCCAGCAGCTCGCCGTTGGCGATCAGCTTGTCCATCTCCTCGTCGGTGACGAAGAAGTAGTGGACGCCGTGCTGCTCGCCGGGGCGGGGCGCGCGGGTGGTCGCCGACACCGAGAGCCAGACCTCAGGGTGTTCCTTGCGCATATGGGCGACGACCGTGCTCTTGCCGACCCCGGAGGGGCCGGAGAGCACGGTCAGCCGCGGACGTTCACTCATGCAGCGATTATTCCAGCAATCCCGGGGTGCCCGGGACTCAGGAGCCGGTGCTGCCGAACTCGCGCTCCAGGGAGGCGATCTGGTTGGAACCGAGGCCGCGCACCCGGCGGCTCTCGGAGATCCCGAGTCGCTCCATGATCTGCTTGGCGCGGACCTTGCCCACGCCCGGCAGGGACTCCAGCAGGGCGGAGACCTTCATCTTGCCGATGACTTCGTTCTCCTGACCCTGCTTGATGACCTCGTGGAGGGAGGCGCCGGAGTGCTTGAGTCGATTCTTGACCTCGGCCCGCTCCCGGCGAGCCGCGGCGGCCTTTTCGAGCGCGGCTGCGCGCTGTTCAGGGGTAAGGGGCGGAAGAGCCACGCCTACGTCACCTCGGATGTCGAACTGTCGGATACGGACCGGTGAGGAACCTAGTCGCCCCACACCTGGGGAGGCACGAGCAACACGCTGCCCGTTCTCCCCCACTGCCTTGAGGAGCGTGGGAGGTGTCCCCACTGCTCGGAGACTAGCGGGCAAGTCCGCCAGAGTCAGCGAGAACAGCGGAAAAGTCCTGGTCAGCCTCCATCAGGCCAGACATTTGAGACATATTGCCCCAGATTTGAGGATGTATTCAGGCTCAAGGCGGCCCGGCGGCACTCCTTGGAGCACCCGTCGCGGGACTCAGGCACCCGTCACACCGGCCCGGATCGCGTCCGCGAAGCGTTCCGCGGCGGCCCGCAACGCCCCGACCTCGGGACCGTGACGAAGAACACTCCGGCTGATGTGCGGTACGACGTTGCGCACGGCCGGCCCGAAGAGCCCCGGCAGATCCGCGGGGCTCGCCCCCTGGGCGCCGATGCCGGGTGCCAGGAGCGGCCCGTTGATGTCGAGGTCGTAGGCAGACAGGTCGCCCAGCGTGGCGCCCACGACCGCGCCGAACGAGCCGAGGGGCGTGGCACCCGCGTTCTCCGCGGCCAGGTGGGCCAGCATCGTCGCGCCGACGGTCCGGCCGTCCGCGCGCACCGCGTGCTGCACCTCGGCGCCCTCCGGGTTGGAGGTCAGCGCCAGCACGAACACACCCGTTCCGTTCTCCCGCGCCATGGCGAGGGCCGGGCTCAGCGAGCCGTAGCCGAGGTACGGCGAGACGGTCAGGGCGTCCGAGAACAGCGGGGCGTCCGGGTGCAGGAACGCCTCGGCGTAGCCGGCCATGGTCGAGCCGATGTCCCCGCGCTTGGCGTCCATGACGACCAGGGCGCCGGCCGCGCGCGCCTCCCGGACCGACGTCTCCAGGACGGCGATGCCGCGCGAGCCGAAGCGCTCGAAGAACGCGCTCTGCGGCTTGAGGACCGCGACCCGGTCGGCCACCGCCTCGACGACCGTGCGGCTGAACCGCTCCAGGCCGGCGACGTCGTCGTGCAGACCCCACTCGGCGAGCAGGGAGGCGTGCGGGTCGATGCCCACGCACAGCGGGCCCCGCTCGTCCATGGCGCGGCGCAGGCGGGCGCCGAAGGGTTCGGCCGGCGTGGTCCGCCCGGACGGCCGCGCGGAGGGCTGGTGGTCGGGTGACGGGTGGGCACTCATGCGGCTGCCTTCTTCACGTCGGCGCCGACCGCGTCGGCGAGGGTGGCGTACGGGCTGGTGCGGAGGCGGGCGGCGAGACCCTTGTGGATGGCGCGGCCCCAGAAGGGCCCCTCATAGATGAAGGCGCTGTAGCCCTGCACCAGGGTCGCGCCGGCCAGGATGCGCTCCCAGGCGTCCTCGGCGTTCTCGATGCCGCCGACCCCCACCAGGGTGATCCGGTCGCCCACGCGCGCGTACAGGCGGCGCAGCACCTCCAGGGAGCGTGCCTTCAGGGGCGCTCCCGAGAGCCCGCCGGTCTCCTTCACGAGCGCCGGGTCGGTCGCAAGGCCGAGGCCGTCGCGGGCGATGGTGGTGTTCGTGGCGATGATGCCGTCCAGGCCCAGCTCCACGGCGAGGTCGGCGACGGCGTCGACGTCCTCGTCGGCGAGGTCGGGCGCGATCTTCACCAGCAGCGGCACTTGGCGGCCGGGCACCGCGCGGTCGGCGGCCGCGCGGACCGCGGTGAGCAGGGGGCGCAGCGCCTCGGTGGCCTGCAGATCGCGCAGTCCCGGCGTGTTGGGCGACGAGACGTTCACGACCAGGTAGTCGGCGTACGGTGCCAGCCGCTCGGCGGACTTCACGTAGTCGGCGACCGCGTCCGTCTCGGGGACGACCTTGGTCTTGCCGATGTTGACGCCCACGACGGTCCGGAAGACGGGTTCGCGCGCGGCCAGCCGGGCGGCGACGGCGAGCGAGCCCTCGTTGTTGAACCCCATGCGGTTGATCAGCGCCCGGTCGGCGACGAGCCGGAACAGCCGCTTGCGCGGGTTGCCGGGCTGTGCCTCGCCGGTCACCGTGCCGACCTCGACGTGGTCGAAGCCGAGCATCGCCATCCCGTCGATCGCGACGGCGTTCTTGTCGAAGCCGGCGGCGAGGCCGAAGGGGCCGTGCATGCGCAGCCCGAACGCCTCGGTGCGCAGCTCCTTGTGGCGGGGGGCGAGGGCGGCGGCGAGGAACGTGCGCAGCACCGGGACGCGGGCGGCGAGACGGATCCAGCGGAAGGCGAGCCGGTGCGCCCGCTCCGGGTCCATCCGGGTGAAGACGAGTCGGAAGAAGAGCTTGTACATGTGGATGTCCTCATGAGGAGCCCCGACAAGAGGGCCTGAAGAAGGGCCCCAAGACGAGGGGGACACCGTTTCCGGTGTCCCCCTCGGGGCTGCTAGTCGCGGGCCGCGGTCAGGTGGTGTGCGTGTTCCTGGAGCGAGCGGACGCCCACGTCGCCGTGGGTGAGCGCGTCGATGCCCTGGACCGCCGCGGCGAGCGCCTGGACCGTCGTCAGACAGGGCACCGAGCGGGCCACCGCCGCCGTGCGGATCTCGTAGCCGTCGAGGCGGCCGCCGGTGCCGTAGGGCGTGTTCACGATGAGGTCGACCTCCCCGTCGTGCACGAGCTGGACGATGGTCCGCTCGCCGTTCGGTCCTGTGCCCTCGGACTGCTTGCGCACGACCGTGGCGTTGATGCCGTTGCGCTTGAGGACCTCGGCGGTGCCGGAGGTGGCGAGCAGTTCGAAGCCGTGGGCGACCAGTTCCCGGGCCGGGAAGATCATGGAGCGCTTGTCGCGGTTGGCGACCGAGATGAACGCCCGCCCCTTCGTCGGCAGCGGCCCGTACGCACCCGACTGCGACTTGGCGTACGCCGTGCCGAAGACGGAGTCGATGCCCATGACCTCGCCGGTGGAGCGCATCTCCGGGCCGAGCACGGTGTCCACGCCCCGGCCGTGGATGTCCCGGAAGCGCGACCAGGGCATGACGGCCTCCTTGACGGAGATCGGCGCGTCCAGCGGCAGCTCGCCGCCGTCGCTGTGCGCCGGGAGCAGCCCCTCGGCGCGCAGTTCGGCGACGGTCGCGCCGAGCGAGATCCGGGCGGCGGCCTTGGCCAGCGGCACCGCGGTCGCCTTCGAGGTGAAGGGGACGGTGCGGGAGGCGCGCGGGTTGGCCTCCAGGACGTACAGGATGTCGCCGGCCAGCGCGAACTGGATGTTGATCAGGCCGCGTACGCCGACGCCCCGGGCGATCGCCTCCGTCGAGGCGCGCAGCCGCTTGATGTCGAAGCCGCCGAGGGTGATCGGCGGCAGCGCGCACGCCGAGTCGCCGGAGTGGATGCCGGCCTCCTCGATGTGCTCCATGACCCCGCCGAGGTACAGCTCCTCGCCGTCGTAGAGCGCGTCGACATCGATCTCTATGGCGTCGTCGAGGAACCGGTCGACGAGCACCGGCCGGGAGGGGCTGATCTCGGTGGACTCGGCGATGTAGGAGGCGAGGCGGGTCTCGTCGTAGACGATCTCCATGCCGCGTCCGCCGAGGACGTACGAGGGCCGCACCAGGACCGGGTAGCCGATCTCGTCGGCGATGGCCTTGGCCTCCGCGAAGGCGGTGGCGGTGCCGTGCTTCGGGGCCGGCAGGCCGGCCTCCGCGAGCACCCGGCCGAAGGCGCCGCGGTCCTCGGCGGCGTGGATGGCCTCGGGCGGGGTCCCCACGATCGGCACGCCGTTGTCCTTGAGTGCCTGCGCAAGGCCGAGCGGCGTCTGGCCGCCGAGCTGCACGATCACGCCCGCGATCGGGCCGGCCTGCGACTCCGCGTGGACGATCTCCAGCACGTCCTCCAGCGTCAGCGGCTCGAAGTAGAGGCGGTCGGAGGTGTCGTAGTCCGTGGAGACGGTCTCCGGGTTGCAGTTGACCATCACGGTCTCGTACCCGGCGTCGGACAGCGCGAAGGACGCGTGCACGCAGGAGTAGTCGAACTCGATGCCCTGGCCGATGCGGTTGGGTCCGGAGCCCAGGATGATCACCGCGGGCTTCTCGCGCGGCGCGACCTCGCTCTCCTCGTCGTAGGAGGAGTAGAAGTACGGCGTCCGCGCGGCGAACTCGGCGGCGCACGTGTCGACCGTCTTGTACACCGGGCGGATGCCGAGCGCGTGCCGCACCTCGCGGACGACGTCCTCGCGCAGCCCGCGGATCTCGCCGATCTGCTGGTCGGAGAAGCCGTGCCGCTTGGCCTCGGCCAGCAGGTCGGCGGTCAGCTCGGCGGCGGCGCCCAGCTCGTCCGCGATCTCCTTGATCAGGAAGAGCTGGTCCACGAACCACGGGTCGATCCGGGTGGCCTCGAAGACCTCCTCGGGCGTGGCGCCCGCGCGGATCGCCTGCATCACGGTGTTGATCCGGCCGTCCGTGGGGCGCACGGACTCCGCGAGGAGGGCGGTCTTGTCGCCCGGTGCGCCGACGAACGTGAACTGGCTGCCCTTCTTCTCCAGCGAGCGCAGCGCCTTCTGGAAGGCCTCGGTGAAGTTGCGGCCGATGGCCATGGCCTCGCCGACCGACTTCATGGTGGTGGTCAGCGTGGAGTCGGCGCTCGGGAACTTCTCGAAGGCGAACCGCGGCGCCTTGACGACGACGTAGTCGAGGGTCGGTTCGAAGGAGGCCGGGGTCTCCTGGGTGATGTCGTTCGGGATCTCGTCGAGGGTGTAGCCGACGGCGAGCTTGGCCGCGATCTTGGCGATCGGGAAGCCGGTCGCCTTGGAGGCCAGGGCCGACGAACGCGACACGCGCGGGTTCATCTCGATGACGATCACGCGGCCGTCGTCGGGGTTCACCGCGAACTGGATGTTGCAGCCGCCGGTGTCCACGCCGACCTCGCGGATCACGGCGATGCCGATGTCGCGCAGGATCTGGTACTCGCGGTCGGTCAGGGTCATCGCCGGGGCGACGGTGATCGAGTCACCGGTGTGCACGCCCATGGGGTCGAAGTTCTCGATGGAGCAGACGACCACGACGTTGTCGTTCTTGTCGCGCATCAGCTCCAGCTCGTACTCCTTCCAGCCGAGGATCGACTCCTCCAGGAGCACCTCGGTGGTCGGGGACAGCGTGAGGCCCTGGCCGGCGATGCGGCGCAGTTCGTCCTCGTCGTGGGCGAAGCCGGAACCGGCGCCGCCCATGGTGAAGGAGGGGCGGACGACGACCGGGTAGCCGCCGAGCTCGTCGACGCCCGCCAGCACCTCGTCCATGGAGTGGCAGATCACGGAGCGGGCGGACTCGCCGTGTCCGGTCTTGCGGCGGACCTCCGCCACGACCTCCTTGAACCGGTCGCGGTCCTCGCCCTTGTGGATGGCGTCCACGTGGGCGCCGATCAGCTCGACGCCGTACTTCTCCAGGACGCCGTTGTCGTGCAGCGAGATCGCGGTGTTGAGGGCCGTCTGGCCGCCCAGGGTGGGCAGCAGGGCGTCGGGGCGCTCCTTGGCGATGATCTTCTCGACGAACTCCGGGGTGATCGGCTCGACGTAGGTGGCGTCGGCGATCTCCGGGTCGGTCATGATCGTCGCGGGGTTGGAGTTGACGAGGACGACGCGCAGTCCCTCGGCCCTGAGCACCCGGCACGCCTGCGTACCGGAGTAGTCGAACTCGGCGGCCTGGCCGATGACGATCGGACCCGAGCCGATGACCAGGACGGACTGGATATCGGTGCGCTTAGGCACGCTGGCCCTCCATCAGGGATACGAAGCGGTCGAACAGGTAGGCGGCGTCGTGCGGGCCCGCTGCCGCTTCGGGGTGGTACTGGACGGAGAAGGCCGGCTGGTCGAGCAGGTGCAGCCCCTCCACGACGTCGTCGTTGAGGCAGACGTGGGACACCTCGGCGCGGCCGAAGGGCGTCTCGCTGACCCGGTCGAGCGGCGCGTCCACGGCGAAGCCGTGGTTGTGCGCGGTGACCTCCACCTTGCCGGTCGTACGGTCCTGCACCGGCTGGTTGATGCCCCGGTGGCCGTACTTGAGCTTGTAGGTGCCGAAGCCGAGGGCGCGGCCCAGGATCTGGTTGCCGAAGCAGATCCCGAACAGCGGCGTGCGCCGTTCGAGGACGGCGGTCATCAGCGCCACCGGGCCGTCGGCGGTGGCCGGGTCGCCGGGCCCGTTGGAGAAGAACACGCCGTCGGGCGCGACGGCGTACACGTCCTCGGGGGTGGCGGTGGCGGGCAGCACATGGACCTCGATGCCCCGCTCGGCCATGCGGTGCGGGGTCATGCCCTTGATCCCGAGGTCGATCGCGGCGACGGTGAACCGTTTCCCGCCGATCGCCGGGACCACGTACGCCTCCTTGGTGGCGACCTCCTCGTAGAGGCTCGCGCCCTTCATGTGCGGCTGGGCCCGCACGCGCGCGAGGAGGTCCGCGTCGGCGGCGATCGCGTCGCCGGAGAAGACTCCGGCCCGCATGGAGCCGCGCTCGCGCAGATGGCGGGTGAGGGCGCGGGTGTCGATCCCGGAGATGCCGACGACGTTCTGCGCGAGCAGTTCGTCGTCCAGGGAGCGCCTGGCGCGCCAGTTGGACGGCACGCGCGCGGGGTCGCGCACCGCGTAGCCGGACACCCAGATGCGGCGGGACTCGTCGTCCTCGTCGTTCCAGCCGGTGTTGCCGATCTGCGGGGCGGTCGCGACGACGATCTGGCGGTCGTACGACGGGTCGGTGAGGGTTTCCTGGTAGCCGGTCATGCCGGTGGCGAACACGGCCTCGCCGAAGGTCTCCCCCACGGCCCCGTAGGCGCGGCCGCGGAAGATCCGGCCGTCCTCCAGGACGAGTACCGCGGGAAGCACCCCTTTCCTCTGCGAGGCGTTCTCCTTCGTGGAGGTCGTCATCGTTCGGCGCCTTCCGTGCTGTCTGTCTTGATCATGGAGTTGATGGCGTCGACCCAGTCGCCGTGCTCGGCCGCGCGGTCGGAGCGGAAGCCGGAGTCGATCAGCCGGTCGCCGTGCGCCCAGGTCACCACGAGCAGGCCGCCCTCGGTGAGGACCTTGCCCGCGATGCCCTTGTCGAGCCGGGCCTCGCGCAGCGCGCCGGCCGGGACGAAGAAGTCGGCGGCCCCCGGGCGTACGACGTCCAGGCCCGCGTCCGTCAGCGTCAGCTCGGCGCGGCTGCGGGTGCCCAGGCCGTGCGCCACGATGCGGTCCAGCCACTGCCCGGCGGTGGTGGAGCCGTGGTAGCGGCCGCTCATCGTCAGTGTGGCCGGGCCGGGGTCGTGCGGCGTTCCGGGCAGGGGCGGCTCGCCGCCTCCGTCGAGGGTGGCGGAAGGAGACGGGCGGGCCGGCAACGCGGGCAGGTCGCCCTGGAGGTGGCCGCGCCACTTCCAGCCCTCGCGCATCAGCCAGTAGACGAGCGCCACGAAGAGGGCGAGTGCGACGAGCCAGCCGATCCGGGCGGCCCAGTCGGTGACCGGGGCCGACTTCTGTTCGGCGGCGAGCGCGGGCGCCAGTCCGGCCGCGAGCAGTGGTGCAGGTGTCACGTGAGCTTCCCGTCGACGAGCGTGGCCTTGCCCCGCAGCCATGTGTGGGTGACACGGCCCGGCAGCTCGCGACCCTCGTACGGGGTGTTGCGGCTGCGCGAGGCGAAGCCCGCGGGGTCCACCCGGCCACGGTATGCCGTGTCGACCAGGGTGAGGTGGGCGGGCTCGCCTGCCGAGACGGGACGGCCGTGGCCGGTGGCCCGGCCGATGCGCGCGGGGGCGAACGACATGCGGTCGGCGACGCCCGCCCAGTCCAGCAGACCGGTGTCGACCATGGTCTCCTGCACCACCGACAGCGCCGTCTCCAGGCCGACCATGCCCATGGCGGCCGCGGCCCACTCGCAGTCCTTGTCCTCGTGCGGGTGCGGGGCGTGGTCGGTCGCGACGATGTCGATCGTGCCGTCGGCAAGGGCCTCGCGCAGGGCCCGCACATCGCGCTCGGTGCGCAGCGGCGGGTTGACCTTGTAGACCGGGTCGTACGAGCGCACCAGTTCGTCGGTGAGCAGCAGGTGGTGCGGGGTGACCTCGGCGGTGACGGCGATGCCGCGGGACTTGGCCCAGCGGACGATCTCCACGGATCCCGCGGTGGACAGATGGCAGATGTGGACGCGGGAGCCGACATGCTCGGCGAGCAGCACGTCGCGCGCGATGATCGATTCCTCGGCGACCGCGGGCCAGCCGCCCAGGCCCAGCTCGGCGGAGACGACGCCCTCGTTCATCTGGGCGCCCTCGGTCAGCCGCGGCTCCTGCGCGTGCTGGGCGACCACTCCGCCGAACGCCTTCACGTACTCCAGCGCGCGCCGCATGATCACGGCGTCGTCGACGCACTTGCCGTCGTCGGAGAAGACGGTGACGCCCGCGGCGGACTCGTGCATGGCGCCCAGTTCGGCGAGCTGCTTGCCTTCCAGGCCGACGGTGACGGCGCCGATCGGCTGTACGTCGCAGTAGCCGTGCTCCCGCCCGAGCCGGTAGACCTGCTCGACCACGCCCGCGGTGTCGGCGACCGGGAAGGTGTTGGCCATGGCGAACACGGCGGTGTAGCCGCCCGAGGCGGCGGCGCGGGTGCCGGTCAGCACGGTCTCGGAGTCCTCGCGGCCGGGCTCGCGCAGATGGGTGTGCAGGTCGACGAGGCCGGGGAGCAGGACCTTCCCGGCGGCGTCGACGACCTCGGCGCCCGCGGCGTCGAGCCCGCTACCCACGGCGGCGATGGTCTCGCCGTCGATCAGGACGTCCTGCGCTGCACCGCCGAGCACCTCGGCACCACGGATCAGGATCTTGCTCATGGTTCTCACTTCTCCTCGGTGGTGCGGGCCTGGGTGACGGCGGGCTCGTTGCCGCCGAGCAGCAGGTAGAGCACGGCCATCCGGATGGACACTCCGTTGGTGACCTGTTCGACGGCGGTGCAGCGGTCGGAGTCGGCGACCTCGGCGGTGATCTCCATGCCGCGGACCATCGGGCCGGGGTGCATGACGATGGCGTGCTCGGGCATCCGCGCCATCCGGTCGGCGTCGAGGCCGTAGCGCCGGGCGTACTCGCGCTCGGTCGGGAAGAAGGCGGCGCTCATCCGCTCCCGCTGCACCCGCAGCATCATCACCGCGTCGGACTTGGGCAGCGTGGCGTCGAGGTCGTAGGAGACCTCGCAGGGCCATGCCCCGATGCCGACCGGCAGCAGGGTGGGCGGGGCGACCAGGGTGACCTCGGCGCCCAGGGTGTGCAGCAGGTCGACGTTGGAGCGGGCGACGCGGCTGTGCAGGACGTCACCGACGACGGTGATGCGCCGGCCGGCGAGGTCCCGGCCGAGTCCGGCGTCCCGGCCGACCAGCCGGCGGCGCATGGTGAACGCGTCGAGCAGCGCCTGGGTGGGGTGCTGGTGGGTGCCGTCGCCGGCGTTGATCACGGCGGCGTCGATCCAGCCGGAGTTGGCCAGGCGGTAGGGGGCGCCGGAGGCGCCGTGCCGGATGACGACGGCGTCGACGCCCATGGCCTCCAGGGTCTGTGCGGTGTCCTTCAGGGACTCGCCCTTGGAGACGCTGGACCCCTTGGCGGTGAAGTTGATGACGTCCGCGGACAGCCGCTTCTCGGCGGCCTCGAAGGAGATCCGGGTGCGGGTGGAGTCCTCGAAGAAGAGGTTGACGATCGTGCGGCCGCGCAGGGTCGGCAGCTTCTTGATCGGCCGGTCGGCGACCCGGGCCATCTCCTCGGCGGTGTCGAGGATCAGGACGGCGTCGTCGCGGGTGAGGTCGGCGGCCGAGATGAGATGGCGCTGCATCTGTCAGGCTCCGTAAGGCAGTTCAGGTATCGGGAGAATCCGGGCAGGCGTGGGCACGGTGACGCGGCGCACGGCGCGCGCCGACGTGCTACTGATCGCCCGGGGCGGCCTGCTTGACGCCGAGCAGCACAGTGTCGCGACCGTCCTCCTCGGTGAGCTGGACCTTGACCGTCTCCCGCAGCGACGTGGGGAGGTTCTTGCCGACGTAGTCGGCGCGGATGGGCAACTCGCGGTGGCCACGGTCGACGAGGACCGCGAGCTGCACGGCACGGGGGCGCCCGATGTCGCCAAGGGCGTCGAGGGCGGCGCGGATGGTGCGGCCGGAGAAGAGCACGTCGTCGACGAGGACGACCAGCCGGCCGTCGATGCCGTCACCGGGGATGTCGGTGCGGGCCAGCGCGCGCGGCGGGTGCAGACGCAGGTCGTCGCGGTACATCGTGATGTCGAGCGAGCCGGCCGGAACCTTGCGGTCGGTGATCTCGGCGAGCTTGGCGGCGAGCCGCTGCGCGAGGAAGACACCCCGGGTCGGAATGCCGAGGAGCACCACGTCGTCGGCGCCCTTGGCGCGCTCGACGATCTCGTGGGCGATGCGGGTCAACACCCGCGCGATGTCGGCACCTTCGAGCACGGGCCGGGCATCGGACGCTTGCATGTCCATACGAAACGGACCTCCTTCTCCGCCTCACGGGACGGACCTTAAAGGACGTCGGAATTGCGCCATCTACCGTAGCAGGTCGCCCGGACCACCCTAGTCACCCGATTGGCGCAATCGTTCGCCGGCACCACGGAAGAGTCGGTGTGGACCATTCGGCTTGACGCAGAAGTGTCACGCTGCGTAACCTCACAGTGAGTTACCAGCCGCGCGGCGGGAATCGCAGCCGGCCGCGTCGACACAGTGTCCGGGGAGCTATATGTCCAGCGAATACGCCAAACAGCTCGGGGCCAAGCTCCGGGCCATCCGCACCCAGCAGGGCCTTTCCCTCCACGGTGTCGAGGAGAAGTCCCAGGGCCGCTGGAAGGCAGTCGTCGTCGGCTCGTACGAGCGCGGCGACCGCGCCGTGACCGTGCAGCGCCTCGCGGAGCTGGCGGACTTCTATGGCGTTCCCGTGCAGGAACTGCTGCCCGGCACGACCCCGGGCGGCGCCGCCGAGCCGCCGCCCAAGCTGGTCCTGGACCTGGAGCGGCTGGCCACCGTGCCGGCCGAGAAGGCGGGTCCCCTGCAGCGTTACGCGGCGACGATCCAGTCGCAGCGCGGAGACTACAACGGCAAGGTGCTGTCGATCCGCCAGGACGACCTGCGCACACTCGCCGTCATCTACGACCAGTCGCCGTCGGTCCTCACCGAGCAGCTGATCAGCTGGGGCGTGCTGGACGCGGACGCGCGCCGTGCCGTGGCCACCCCGGCGGTTTTTGCCGTCGTACGACCTCGCAGGGGGGCGCGACAACCTGCGTGAGCACCCCGAGGAGCGCCGCAGGCGCCCTTCTGCAGCCTTCCCGCGGCGCCCCGGCAGCCTGCGGGCGCGGGCCGGTCTAATCGCGCCGCAGCGAGGGCTTCAGCTCCTTCAGCCGGCCGAGCAGCCCGTTGACGAACGCGGGCGACTCGTCCGTGGAGAACTCCTTGGCCAACTGCACCATCTCGTCGAGGACGACGGCGTCCGGGGTCTCGTCGCCCCAGATCAGCTCGTGGGCGCCGAGCCGCAGGATGTTGCGGTCCACGACCGGCATCCGGTCGAGCGTCCAGCCGACCGAGTACTGGGCGATCAGCTCGTCGATGCGCTCCGCGTGCTCCGCGTAGCCCTCGACCAGCTGCATCGTGTACTCGCTCACCGGCGGCTGCCGGGGGTCGGTCCGCGAGAGCCGGATCCAGTCAGCGAGGACCGTCAGGACCCCGGCACCGCGCTGGTCGGCCTCGAAGAGGATCTGGAAGGCACGTTTGCGGGCCGTGTTGCGGGCAGCCACGGTTAGCTGTTCACCCGGCCGAGGTAGTCGCTCGTGCGGGTGTCGACCTTGATCTTCTCACCGGTGGTGATGAAGAGCGGAACCTGGATCTGGTGGCCGGTCTCCAGCGTGGCGGGCTTGGTGCCGCCGGTGGAGCGGTCGCCCTGGACGCCGGGCTCGGTCTCCTGGATGGTCAGCTCGACGGCGGCGGGCAGCTCCACGAAGAGCACCTCGCCCTCGTGCTGCGCCACGGTGGCCTCGAAACCCTCGATCAGGAAGTTGGCGGCGTCGCCGACGACCTTGCGGTCGATGTGCAGCTGGTCGTAGGTCTCCATGTCCATGAAGACGAAGTAGTCGCCGTCCATGTACGAGAACTGCATGTCGCGCTTGTCGACAGTGGCCGTCTCGACCTTGACACCGGCGTTGAAGGTCTTGTCGACGACCTTGCCGGAGAGCACGTTCTTGAGCTTGGTACGCACGAATGCCGGGCCCTTGCCGGGCTTGACGTGCTGGAACTCGACGACGGACCAGAGCTGGCCGCCTTCGAGCTTGAGCACCAGGCCGTTCTTGAGGTCGTTCGTGGAAGCCACGGTTGCGGAATCTCCTGGACTGACGTGGACGACCCCGGGGCACGAACCGAGCGGCGCCGGGACGTGCCTGCACCTCCCTGCGTTCGCTACAGCGCGAGCAGCTCCTTGGTCGTGATGGTGAGTAGCTCGGGTCCGCCGTCCGCCTCGGGGCGCACGACGAGCGTGTCATCGATCCGGACACCGCCCCGTCCCGGGAGGTGGACCCCCGGCTCGACGGTGACCGGCACGCAAGCGTCCAGTTTACCCATGACGGCGGGGCCCAACTGAGGGTCCTCGTCGATTTCGAGTCCGACACCGTGTCCGGTGACGGGTGGCAGCCCCTCGCCGTAGCCCGCGCAGTCCAGCACCTGACGGGCGGCGCGGTCCACGTCGCGGAACGCTGCGCCGGGCGCTAGGGCCTCCCGGCCGGCCCGCTGGGCGGCGAAGACCAGGTCGTACAGCTCGACCTGCCAGTCGGCGGGGGACGTGCCGATGACGAAGGTCCGGCCGATCTCGCAGCGATAGCCCCGGTACGCGGCGCCCAGGCAGACGGAGAGGAAGTCGCCCTCCTCGACCCGCCGGTCGGTGGGGCGGTGACCGCGGCGCCCGGAGTGGGGTCCGGTGGCGACGGAGGTCGGGAACGCGGGCCCGTCGGCGCCGTGGTCGACCAGGCGCCGCTCCAGCTCCAGCGCGAGGTGCCGCTCGGTGCGGCCCACCAGGATCGACTCCAGCAGCTCGCCGAGGGCCTGGTCGGCGATCTCCGCGCCGATCCGCAGAAAGGCGATCTCCTCCTCGTCCTTGACGA
Source organism: Streptomyces sp. NPDC004629 (assembly GCF_042873595.1). Classification (NCBI taxonomy): domain Bacteria; kingdom Bacillati; phylum Actinomycetota; class Actinomycetes; order Kitasatosporales; family Streptomycetaceae; genus Streptomyces; species Streptomyces sp. NPDC004629. The sequence goes on from NZ_JBIALO010000005.1 coordinate 34,126, forward strand.
CCCGCAGCTGCTCGACGGCCGTGCCGAGATCGGTGAGGCGCAGACCGGGGGCGGCGGAGACGGCGGCCCGGTAGCGGGCCATGGTGAGGTGGTGTTCCTCGACCGCGAGGGTGTCGGCCCCCTGGCCGGCGGCGAGACCCGCGGCGGCCACGGCCGGGTCACTACCGGGCGTGGGCAGGACGTGCACGCGCAGGTTCTCGTCCGGCCGTCCCTCGGTGGGGCGGTCGTCGGGCGGTTCGGCGCACACCAACAGGTCCTCGCTGCTGCCGAGGAGCATGACCGCGCCCTGCGGGGCGGCGCCGGCGAGATAGCGCACATTGGCGGGGCGGGTGACGAGCGCCGCCGCGGTGCCGGCCGCGGTGCAGCGCTCCCTCAGGCGGGAGCGGCGGTTCACGTACACCTCTGACATGAGTCGAGCCTAGAAGCGGTGACCGGATTGTGCCGGTTGAGAGGCTGCCGTTCGAGGGATCGGGGGCGCGGACGGCCGTGTCCCGGGTCCGGGCAGGGGTGCCGCGCGGCCGGTCCGCGGGCGCCGGCGAGGGGTGTGCCCGTCCCGGTTCACCAGGTGGGCGGGCTCGCTATCGCCCTGGCCAGGACGTCGTTCAGGACGCGGGCCGTGCCGGGCACGTCCAGCTGGGAATTGTCGATGATCGGCAGCCCCGAGCCGTACCACCCGGCCATGCGGCCGTGGATGCGGGCGACCTCCTCGTCGGTCAGCCTGCGGTTGCCGGTGCGTTCGGCGTTGCGCTCCAGGACGATGTCGAGGCCGGGCAGCAGCACGACCGGGAGCAGGCCGGGGCCGACATGCCGCTTCCAGCCGCCGAGGCCCACCACCGGACGGTCCGGGAACACGGCGTCGTCGAGGATGCAGGAGATGCCGTTGGCCAGGAAGTTGCGCGCGGCGAAACCGCAGGTGCGGCGGGCCAGCCGGTACTGCGCTTCGGAGTGGTCGTTCCAGCCGGTCTGGGGGTCGGCGAAGCCGGAGCGTACCCATTCGCGTACGTCGTCGAGGCTGATGTGGGCGGTGGGGACCCGTCGGTGGTCCGCCCAGTACTTGGCGACGCTCGTCTTGCCCGCGCCCGCGGGGCCGATGAGCAGCACGGCCAGCGTCGTGGTGGTCGCGTCCGGCGCGGTGGCGGTGGCGGGCGGTGTGCTGGGCGCGGGGACGGGGCCGCCCGGTGGCAACGGCACATGCCCGGTGCTGTCCGGCACGGGCGGGGCGGACGGGGCGGGGGTGTGCCGCGGGGGTGCGGGCGGCACCGGTCCCGCTGGGGCGCCGGTGAAGCCCGGCACGGGTGGCGGCGGGGGCACGGGGGCGGGACCCTGGTGGGCTCCCGCTCCCGGGTGGTGTGCGGCCGGCGACCAGCCGGCGGCCGGTTCCTGCCCCGGCTGGTGGGGCGGCGGCAGCGGTGACCCCACTGCGTGCTGCATCCGGTGCCACTCCGTCTCGTTCTTCTCGGGCTCACTCCGCCGCTGGCCCTGGGCGCCGGCCACGGAGTGCGAGCCCCCGCTCGCTACCGAACGGTACCGTCCCCGGCCGTCGTTTGGTGAAACGGCCGAGGACGGTCCGAAGTGCCCGCTCCGCGAGGCGAATCGGACGGATGGAGCGCGGGCGGACTTACTGCCCCACTTCGCCGTAGGCGGCGAGCAGCACGGCCGGGTCCGGTCCCTCCAGGACGGTGGGCTTGGCGAGCCCGTCCAGGACGATGAAGCGCAGCAGGTCGCCGCGGGACTTCTTGTCGACCCTCATCGTCTCCACCAGCTTGGGCCACTGGTCGTGGCGGTAGTGCAGGGGCAGCCCCACCGACTCCAGGACGGTGCGGTGGCGGTCGGCGGTCGCGTCGTCCAACCGGCCCGCGAGACGGCCGAGTTCGGCGGCGAAGTGCATGCCCACGGCCACGGCCGCGCCGTGCCGCCATTGGTAGCGTTCGTTCTTCTCGATGGCGTGGCCGAGCGTATGGCCGTAGTTGAGGATCTCCCGCAGGCCGGACTCCTTCAGGTCGGCGGAGACCACCTCCGCCTTCACCCGGATCGAGCGCTCGATCAGTTCGGCCGTGTGCGGACCGGCCGGGGTGCGGGCTGCCTCGGGGTCCGACTCGATGAGGTCCAGGATGACCGGGTCGGCGATGAACCCGGCCTTGATGATCTCGGCGAGACCGGAGACGTAGTCGTGCACGGGGAGCGTCTCCAGCGCGGCGAGGTCGCACAGCACGCCCGCGGGCGGATGGAAGGCGCCGACGAGGTTCTTGCCCTCGGCCGTGTTGATCCCGGTCTTGCCGCCGACCGCCGCGTCCACCATGGCCAGCACGGTCGTCGGTACGGCGATCCAGCGGACGCCGCGCAGCCAGGTCGCGGCGACGAATCCGGCGAGGTCGGTGGTCGCGCCGCCGCCCACGCCGACGATGACGTCGGTGCGGGTGAACCCGGACTGGCCGAGCGCCTTCCAGCAGTAGGCGGCGACCTCGGCGGTCTTGGCCTCCTCCGCGTTCGGCACCTGGACGGCGATCGCCTCGTAGCCCTGCTCGGCCAGGTCGGCGCGGAGCGCGTCGCCGGTCTCGGCCAGCGCTTCGGGGTGGACGACCGCGACCCGCTTGGCCCGCGGCCCCACCAGGCGGGGCAGTTCGCCCAGGAGCCGGCGGCCGACCAGGACCTCGTAGGGTTCCGTGCCCGCTGTGCCGCCGACCTGGATCCGCGTCACCGTCTCGCTCATGCTTCCTTCAACTCCAGTGCGTTCAGGGCCTCTTGGGTGACCTCTTCGGGCGTGCGGCCGTCGGTGGCCACGACCGCGGTGGCGACCTCCTCGTACAGGTGCCGGCGCGCCTCCATCAGGTCCCGCCACTGCCGGCGCGGATTGACCGCCAGCAGCGGCCGGGCCACGTTCAGACCGGTGCGCCTGACCGCCTCCTCCACGTCCATGGAGAGGTAGACCACCCGGTGCCCGGACAGCAGGGCGCGGGTGTCCGCGTCGAGGATCGCGCCGCCGCCCAGCGCCAGCACGCCTGCGTGCTCGGCGAGCGCGGTGCGCACCGCCCGCTTCTCGATCGCGCGGAACGCGGCCTCGCCGTCATCCACGAAGATCTCGGCGATGGTCCGCGCCTCGGCGGCCACGATGTCGTCGTCGGTGTCCCGGTAGGGCACGCCGAGGCGGACGGCCAGTAGTTCCCCGACGGTGGACTTACCCACCCCCATCGGCCCCACGAGCACGATCGCAGGCACGGCGCTCACCGGATCGTGAGGCTGTCGAGGTAGGAACGCACGTTGCGTCGGGTCTCCGGCACGCTGTCGCCGCCGAACTTCTCCGCGACCGCGTCCGCCAGCACCAGGGCGACCATCGCCTCCGCGACGATCCCCGCGGCCGGCACCGCGCACACATCCGACCGCTGGTGGTGCGCCCGGGCCGGCTCGCCGGTGGCCACGTCGACGGTGGCAAGGGCGCGCGGCACCGTAGCGATCGGCTTCATCGCCGCCCGCACCCGCAGCAGTTCACCCGTCGACAGCCCGCCCTCGGTCCCGCCGGAGCGGCCGGACGCACGCCGGATGCCCTCCGGCGTGGTCACGATCTCGTCATGTGCCTTCGACCCCGGCACCCGCGCCAGGCCGAACCCGTCACCCAGCTCGACGCCCTTGATCGCCTGGATGCCCATCAGCGCCGCGGCCAGCCGCGCGTCCAGCTTCCGGTCCCAGTGCACATGCGAACCGAGCCCCACCGGCACCCCGTAGGCCAGCACCTCGACCACACCGCCGAGCGTGTCACCGTCCTTGCGGGCCTGGTCGATCTCCGCGACCATCGCCTTCGACGCGTCCGCGTCCAGGCAGCGCACCGGGTCCGCGTCCAGCCGCTCGACATCGGCGGGCGTCGGGTACACGCCGTACGGCGCCTTCGCCGCCGCCAGTTCCACGACGTGGCTGACGACCTCGATCCCCGCGGTCTCCTTCAGATACGACCTGGCCACCGCGCCGAGCGCCACCCGCGCCGCGGTCTCCCGCGCCGAGGCCCGCTCCAGGATCGGCCGGGCCTCGTCGAACCCGTACTTCTGCATCCCCGCCAGATCGGCGTGCCCCGGACGCGGCCGGGTCAGCGGCGCGTTGCGGGCCAGCCCCTCCAGCACCTGCGGATCCACCGGATCGGCCGCCATGACCTGTTCCCACTTCGGCCATTCGGTGTTGCCCACCATGACCGCCACCGGCGAGCCCAGCGTCAGCCCGTGCCGCACCCCGCCCAGGAACGTGACCTCGTCCCGCTCGAACGACATCCGAGCGCCCCGCCCGTACCCGAGCCGCCGCCGGGCCAGCTGGTCCGCCACCATCTCCGTGGTGATCGGCACGCCGGCGGGGAGGCCCTCCAGCGTCGCGACGAGTGCGGGACCGTGGGACTCCCCCGCGGTCAGCCAACGCAGCCTGCTCAACGGTGCTCCTCTGGGATCGCGCCCTGGTACTGCCCTGCGTACGCGCGTCCTCGCGTACGGCGACGGTGTGCCCGGGTGCGCGGCCCCGGTCCGCCACCTCCGATCCTCCCACGTCCGCCCCCGCGCAAGGCCGCCGGTCCAGCAGGCGGACGCCGAATGGACACGTCAGCGTTCGGCGAGGGCCTTCTCCCCCGCCCGGCGCATGGCCTCCAGCGGGGCCGGTGCGCGGCCGGTCATCTGCTCGACCTGGAGCACGGCCTGGTGGACGAGGAGGTCGAGGCCGCCGACGACGGCCCCGCCGGACATGGACCAGCGGGCCGCGAGAGCGGTCGGCCAGGGCTCGTAGAGCACGTCGAAGAGGGTGGCGGGCCGCTCCGGTACGACGGTGGCGAGCGCGTCGGTGGTGCCCGCCGGCGTGGTGGCGATGACCAGCGGGGCGTGCAGCGCCTCGGCGGCGTCGGCCCAGTCCGCGGTGCGGATCTCGACGTCGAGCCGTTCGCCCCACTGCCGCATCTCGGCGGCGCGGGCCGCGCTGCGGACGTAGGCGACGACCTCGCCGGTGCAGATCCGCGCCAGGGCGGCGAGCGCGGAGGAGGCGGTGGCGCCGGCACCGAGGATCGCGGCGGAGCCGACCTGTTCGATTCCGTGCTCGCGCAGCGCGGCCACCATGCCCGGGATGTCGGTGTTGTCGCCGACGCTGCGGCCGTCCTCGGTGAACACGACCGTGTTGACCGCGTCGACCGAGGCGGCCGTCTCGGTGATCTCGTCGACCAGCGGGATGACCGCGCGCTTGAGCGGCATGGTCAGCGAGAGCCCTGCCCACTCGGGGCCCAGCCGCGCGAGGAAGCCGGGCAGCCCGGCCTCGTCGACCTCGAAGCGCTCGTACACCCAGTCGGTGAGCCCGAGTTCGGCGTACGCGGCGCGGTGCAGCACCGGGGAGAGCGAGTGCGCGATGGGGGATCCGAGCACGGCGGCCCGCTTGTACCGAACGTTTTCCATCACCGCTCCGCCGCTCTTCACCGACCCGATGTGCATCGGGCTGCAACGGTACCGGAGCCGCCCGCCGCCGAGCGCGGCGGGCGGGCGGTGTCAGCGGCCGCTGTTGGCGTTGAACTTGTCCTTCAGTTTCTGGAACTCGTCGAAGGTCTTGGCGAATTCCGTGTTGCTCTCGCCGTCGGTCGCCACGAAGTAGATCCAGCCGTCGTGGGTCGGATTGAGCGTGGCCTTCAGGGCGTCGTCGCTCGGGTTTCCGATCGGACCGGGCGGCAGGCCCGCGTTGGTGTAAGTGTTGTACGGGTCCTTGTTGCTCTGGATCTCGGACTCGCTGATGTGGATGTTGCTCTGGCCCTTAAGGTAGTTGTACGTCGAGTCGAACTGCAGCAGCCGGTTGGTCTCGGTGTTCGTGGGCTTGAGACGGTTGTAGATCACTTCCGCCATCTTGCGGAAGTCGTCGTGCGTCTTGCCCTCGGCCTGGACCAGGCTCGCGACGGTGACGAGCTGGAAGGGGTTCGCGAGGTCGAGTTCCTTGGCCTTGGCCTCAAGGCCGTAGCCGGCGTACTTCTGCTTGGCCTGGGCGACCATCTGCTTCAGGACGGCGTCGGGCTTCATGCCCTTCGCGGCCGGGTAGGTGCCGGGGAAGAGGAAGCCCTCCAGCGGGTCCCGGATCCGGCTGTTGTTCTGCGCCCAGCTCGGCATCCCGAGCTTCTTGTACTCCTTCTTGGCGGTCTTTTGCGTGGTGCCGGATGCGAGGCCGAGTTGTTTGTCGATCGCCTGGTACACCTGGGCATTGCGTTCACCCGGTTTGACCAGCACATTGCTCTGGCTCGTCGGGTCGAGCATCAATTTCACGGCGCTGGCGGCGGACATCTCTTTCTTCAGCAGATAGGCGCCGGCCTGGATCGTGCCGCCCTCGGGGTTCTGCGTCTGGGCGGAGACGAACGCGTCGACGCTCTTGACGACCCCGGCGTCCTTCAGCCGTCGCCCGATCTCGTAACCGCCCGCGCCTTTGGGGATTTCCACGGTCACGGTTTCGTTCGTGCCGTTGCCCGCATAGTCCGGGGCCGCGCCGAAACGATTTTGGTAGAACTTCAATCCGAAGTATCCGACCCCGCCGAGGCCGCCGCCGAAGACGAGGACGACCACCATGCACGCGCAGCCGTTGCGCCGTTTCTTGGCTCCTTTGCCGCCCTTCGCGCCCTTGCCCCTGCGGTCGCCGCGCCCGCGGCGCGCCGTCGGATCATGGTCGAGGTCGTCGTCGGAATCGTCATCGCCGCCGCCCGCGAAGAACGCGTGCTCGCCCTGGTCCGGGCCGGGGTCCCAGTCGGTCTCGGGCTCCGGCTCGGGTCGTCTGCGGCCGGGCGGCCGCGGCGGCGGATAGGCGTCGGGGGTGCCGTAGAGGTCGGGCTGCTCCGCGCCGTACGCCACGGGCTGCTGGCCGTAGGGGTCGCCCGGGTCGGCGGCGTACGGCACCTGGCCGTGGGTGCCGGTGGCGTCCCAGCCGCCCTGCGGGTACTGCGGCTGGGGCTGCGCCGGGTACTGCGGCTGGCCGTGGCCGCCGTAGTGCTGCTGGTCCTGACCGTCGTTGTGGTGCTGCTGGTGACCGCCGTAGTGCTGCTGCTCGTGACCGTCGTTGTGGTGCTGCTGGTGACCGCCGTAGTGCTGCTGGTCCTGACCGCCGTAGTGCTGCTGGTTGTGACCCGTGTGGTGCTGCTGCTCGTGGCCGGTGTAGTGCTCGTTGCCCTGCTGTGCGTACTGCTGGTGGCCCTGTTCCCCGTAGTGCTGGTACTGCTGCCGGCCGTACTGGTCGTACCCGGGCTGCTGCTGGTGCCAGCCGTCGTACTGCGACTGCTGCGACTGCTGCGGGTCGTGCTGGGGCAGGCCGCCGTAGGGGACCTGCTGACCCGCCTGGGTCTGCTGGCCTCCCCATCCGCCGTCCCCGTACAACGGGTCCTCCGGATGCCACGGTTCGGGGCCTGGGCCCCGGCCATACTCAGTCATCGATCCCCTAGAGCCGCGAGGCGGCGGTCACGCGGCTTCCGCCGGCTCCCGTTCCGCCTCTTGCTGTGCGGCAGCTGTTCGAACACCGCCGCATCGCGCGGAACGTTACCGTATCGCGATCAGATGACCACTTCGACGCCCTCGCCGGGTGCCTTGCCTGACACCCGTTCGGATTCGAGGGACTGCTGAAGGATGATCACGGCCGCGGCCTGGTCGATGACGGAGCGGCCCTTCTTCGACCTGACACCCGAGGCGCGCAGTCCCTGGCCGGCCGTCACGGTGGTCAGCCGCTCGTCCACGAGCCGTACCGGGACGGGCGCGATGCCCTTGGCCAGCTCCTGGGCGAAGGCGCGCACCTTGACCGCGGCCGGGCCCTCGCCCCCCTTGAGGGAGCGGGGCAGGCCGACGACGACCTCGATCGGCTCGTACTCCTCGACGAGTTGCCCGAGCCGGCGGTGGGCGGCCGGGACGTCCCGGCCGGGGACGGTCTCCACCGGGGTGGCGAGGATCCCGTCGGGGTCGCACGAGGCGACCCCGATGCGGGCGTCCCCGACGTCGATCGCGAGCCGACGTCCTCTGCGCATGATCTGGGCCGTCCCCTACTTGGCGGTCTCGGCGACCAGGCGTTCGACGGCGTCCACGGCGTCGCCGATGGCGGCCGGGTGCTGACCGCCGCCCTGGGCGACGTCCGGCTTGCCGCCACCGCCGCCGCCGAGCGTCTTGGCGGCGGCGCGGACCAGGTCACCGGCCTTGAGGCCGCGCTCGCGGGCGGCCTCGTTGGTGGCGATGACCGTGAGCGGCTTGCCGTTCGCCACGGTGAACAGGGCGACGACGGCACCCCGGCCGCCCTGGATGCGCCCGCGCACATCGAGGACCAGCTTGCGCAGGTCGTCCGGCGTGGTGCCGTCCGGCACCCGGCCCGTGACGACGGCGATCCCGCGGACGTCCTTGGCGGACTCGGCGAGACCGGCGGCGGCCTGGAGCACCTTCTCGGCGCGGAACTTCTCGATCTCCTTCTCGGCGTCCTTCAGCTTGCCGAGCATCGAGGAGACCTTCTCCGGCAGGTCCTCCGGGCGGCCCTTGAGCAGCTCGGTGAGCTGGTTGACGACCGTGTGCTCGCGGGCGAGGAAGGCGTAGGCGTCCACGCCGACCAGAGCCTCGATGCGGCGCACACCGGAGCCGATGGAGGACTCGCCGAGCAGCTTCACCAGGCCCAGCTGGGCGGTGTTGTGCACATGCGTGCCGCCGCACAGCTCCTTGGAGAAGTCGCCGATGGTCACGACGCGGACCCGCTCACCGTACTTCTCGCCGAACTCGGCGATGGCGCCCTGCTTCTTGGCCTCGTCGATGCCCATGATCTCGGCGTGCACGTCGAGATCGCGGGCCAGCACCTCGTTGATCTTCTGTTCGACGTCGGTCATCACGGCCGTGGGCACGGCGGACGGGGAGCCGAAGTCGAAGCGGAAGCGGCCGGGCTGGTTCTCCGAACCGGCCTGGGCGGCGGTCGGGCCGAGGGCGTCGCGCAGCGCCTGGTGGGTGAGGTGGGTGGCCGAGTGGGCGCGGGCGATGGCCTTGCGCCGGCGGTGGTCGATGGAGGCGTGGGCCTTGGCGCCGACGGTCACCTCGCCGACCTGGACGACGCCCTTGTGCACGTACACGCCGGGCACCGGCTTCTGGGTGTCGCGGACCTCGATGACGGCACCGGAGTCGGCCCTGATCCGGCCGGTGTCGCCGATCTGGCCGCCGCCCTCGGCGTAGAACGGGGTGCGGTCGAGGACGATCTCGACCTCGTCGCCCTCCGTGGCGGCGGGCGAGGAGACGCCGTCGACCAGGATGCCGACGACCGTGGACTCGCCCTCGGTGTCGGCGTAGCCGATGAAGTCGGTCTCGCCGGCCGAGTCGGCGATCTCCCGGTAGGCGCCGAGGTCGGCGTGGCCGGTCTTCTTGGCCTGGGCGTCGGCCTTGGCGCGCTCCCGCTGCTCCTTCATCAGGCGGCGGAAGCCCTCCTCGTCCACGGACAGGCCCTGTTCGGCGGCCATCTCCAGGGTGAGGTCGATGGGGAAGCCCCAGGTGTCATGGAGCAGGAAGGCCTTGTCGCCGGGCAGGACCGTGCCGCCGGAGGCCTTGGTCTCGGTGACCGCGGTGTCGAGGATGTTGGTGCCGGCCTTCAGCGTCTTGAGGAAGGCGGCCTCCTCGGCGAGGGCGACCTTCTCGATGCGCTCGCGGTCGGTGACCAGCTCCGGGTACTGCCGGCCCATCGTGCCGATCACCGTTTCGATCAGGTCCTTGACGACCGGACCGGTGGCGCCCAGCAGCCGCATGTTGCGGATGGCGCGGCGCATGATGCGGCGCAGCACATAGCCGCGACCCTCGTTGCCGGGGGTCACACCGTCGCCGATGAGCATGGTGGCGGTGCGCATATGGTCGGTGACCACGCGCAGGGAGACGTCCGAGGCGTGGGCGTCGCCGTAGGCGACACCGGTCAGCTCGGTGGCCTTGTCGATCACCGCCATGGAGGTGTCGATCTCGTACATGTTCTGCACGTCCTGCAGAATCATGGCGAGCCGTTCCAGGCCGAGGCCGGTGTCGATGTTCTTGCTCGGCAGATCGCCGAGGATCTCGAAGTTGTCCTTGCCGGTGCCCTCGCCGCGTTCGTACTGCATGAAGACGAGGTTCCAGATCTCCACGTACCGCTCGTCGTTGACGGCGGGGCCGCCCTCGACGCCGAACTCGGGGCCGCGGTCGTAGTTGATCTCGGAGCAGGGGCCGCACGGGCCGGGGACGCCCATGGACCAGAAGTTGTCCTTCATGCCCAGGCGCTGGATGCGCTCCTTGGGCACGCCGACGGCCTCGTGCCAGATCTGCTCGGCCTCGTCGTCGTCCTTGTAGACGGTGATCCACAGGCGTTCGGGGTCGAGGCCGTAACCACCCTTGTCCTGGGGCGTGGTGAGCAGCTCCCAGGCGAGCTTGATGGCGCCTTCCTTGAAGTAGTCACCGAAGGAGAAGTTGCCGCACATCTGGAAGAACGTGCCGTGCCGGGTGGTCTTGCCGACCTCCTCGATGTCCGGCGTGCGTACGCACTTCTGCACGCTGGTGGCGCGCGGGAAGGGCGGCTTGACCTCGCCCAGGAAGTAGGGCTTGAAGGGCACCATGCCGGCCGGGACGAGGAGCAGAGTCGGGTCGTCCGCGATGAGCGACGCCGAAGGGACGACGGTGTGACCGCGCTCCTCGAAGAAGCTCAACCAGCGGCGACGAATCTCGGCCGACTCCATCAGTGGTCCTCATTCCGGTCGTGCGAGTACGTCGTGGGGTCGACGTACGTCGGGTTGCTGCGGTTCTCGATGGCGGCGTAGCGCCTGGGGGCGGGGAGCTGCGGGTCCTCGTGGATGCCGAGGGCGTCTTCGAGTTCGGCTTCCCGCTGGGCCATGTTGTCGCGGACGTCGAGGGCGAAGCCCACCGCTCGGTCCTTGACGCGCCGGCCCGTCACGAGCGCCTTGTTGGCCGCGGTCGCGGCGAGGCTTTCCGGGGTCAGCTGCTTCAGCTTGCGGTTGACCTTGGTGGTGGCCCAGACGCCGGCGGCGACGCCCGTGGTGAACCAGAACGTACGGCGGAACATCGCTCGGTCAGTCTCTCTTTTCCCGGGTGTTCCGCTTCCCCCGTCGCGCGGACGGGATGGTGCGGCCCACGATCACGGTACGCCGGGGCGCCTTGCCGGGCACGTCCTCGCGCCGGCCGGTGATGGCCCGGCGCACGCCGTAGCCGAACGCCGCGACCTTGACGAGGGGGCCGCCGAAGGTGGAGGCGACGGTCGTCGACAGCGCCGAGGCGTTGGACGTGACCTCCTGGACGTCCGAGGCGATGGCGTCGACCCGGTCGATCTGGGTCTGCGCGGAGCGCACGGCGGCGGAGGCGTCGGCGAGCAGCGGGACGGCCTGATCGGTCACGTCCGCCACCAGTTTGGTGGTCGCCTTGAGCGTCTGGGCCAGCCTCGCCAGGGCGACGGCGAGGAAGGAGACCAGGATCGCCCAGAAGACGGCCACCAGGATCCCGGCAACCTCTCCACCGGACACGCTGCACCGCTCCCTGTTGTCACTGGGGTGCCCATGGGCTGCCGCTGGGCACCTGCCGACGGGCACTTTCAAAAGTCGCCATCCGACCCTATCGCGCCCGCGGTGGCCCGCCGTACCGGATTTCGGCTTCCGGAAGGCGTCGGGTGGACGAAAGTGCCCGCCGCTTCCCACCGGTGCGGTGGGAAGCGGCGGGCGAGGCGCGAGGCCTGGTGGTACTGCCGCCGCCGAGGGTGATCAGCGGGCGTAGTACTCGACGACGAGTTGCTCGTCGCAGATCACCGGGACTTCCTTGCGGTTCGGCTCGCGGTCCAGGCGGAACGCCAGGGCCTTGAGGTTCACCTGGAGGTAGCGCGGGGTCTCGCCGTCGGGGGCGAAGCCGCCCTCGCGGGCGATCTGGAAGAGCGTCTTGTCCTTGCTGCGGTCGCGGACCTGGATGACGTCGTCCGGGCGCACGCGGTAGGACGGCTTGTCCACCTTCTGGCCGTTGACCTGGATGTGGCCGTGGACGACCATCTGGCGGGCCTGGTAGATCGTGCGGGCGATGCCCGAACGCAGGACCAGCGCGTCGAGACGGCGCTCCAGCTCGACGATCAGGGCCTCACCGGTCTTGCCCTGGACCTTGGACGCACGCTCGTAGGCGCGCACCAGCTGGCGCTCGGAGATGTCGTACTGAGCGCGCAGGCGCTGCTTCTCCAGCAGACGGACCTTGTAGTCCGAGTTCTGCTTGCGGCCGCGGCCGTGCTCACCCGGCGGGTAGGGACGGGCCTCGAAGTACTTGACGGCCTTCGGGGTCAGCGCGATGCCGAGGGCACGCGACTTCTTGACCTTGGGGCGGGACTGGTTCGCCACTGTTTCTGTCTTCTTTCGTCGTTTCGGCTTGTCAGCGTGGAGAGTGGTGCGGGAGGTCGCATCCGCAGCCGGGGAATCCCGCCGGGTCCGCAGGGGACCTGTTGGGCAGCCGCTTCCCTGGTCTGGGCACATACGTGCAGCACGCGAGTGGCCCACCGGCCGGTCCCGGGACTCCGGGTGGTGGTGGGCTGCCCGCGACACCGTTCGACGGTGCGCGACGCTCCTGGAGCCAGCCCCGAGGGACTGGGTCTCCGGCTGGCTGTCCCGCTCTGACGGCGCGGGACTCAGCACTTTTCGGCAGTCTACAGGGCGCTCAGGACCGCTTGCGACCGAGGTGCTTCCTGGTCCATTCGACCGCGTCCGCGTACCGGGCCTCGGCGCCGTGCCGGGTCGGGGTGTAGTACTCGCGGTCCTGGAGGGCGTCAGGCGCGTACTGCTGGGTCGCGATGCCCTCGGGCAGGTCGTGCGGGTACACATACCCCTGGGCGTGGCCGAGCTTGGCGGCGCCCTTGTAGTGCCCGTCGCGCAGATGCGGCGGGACCGGGCCCGCAAGCCCCTTGCGTACGTCGTCCAGGGCGGCGCCGATCGCGGTCGTCGCGGCGTTGGACTTGGGGGCGAGGGCCAGGGCGATGGTGGTGTGGCTGAGGGTGAGGGCCGCCTCCGGGAAACCGATCATGGCGACGGCCTGGGCGGCGGCCACCGCGAGCGGCAGGGCGTTCGGATCGGCGAGGCCGATGTCCTCGCTGGCGGAGATCATCAGCCGGCGGGCGATGAAGCGGGGGTCCTCGCCGGCCTCGATCATCCGGGCCAGGTAGTGCAGGGCCGCGTCCACGTCGGAGCCGCGGATGGACTTGATGAGCGCGCTCGCCACGTCGTAGTGCTGGTCGCCGTCGCGGTCGTACTTCACGGCGGCTCGGTCGACCGTCTCCTCCAGGGTGCCGAGCGCGATCTCCGGCTCGCCCTTGTCGAGCGCGGCGCCGGCCGCCGCCTCCAGGGCGGTCAGGGCGCGGCGGGCGTCGCCGCCGGCGATCCGCAGCAGGTGGTCCTCGGTGTCCTCGGGGAGGGCGACGGCCGCGCCGAGGCCCCGCTCGTCGGCCAGCGCGCGGCGGAGCAGCCCGCGCACGTCGTCGTCCGTGAGGGGTTCGAGGGTGAGCAGGAGGGAGCGGGACAGCAGGGGGGAGATCACCGAGAAGTACGGGTTCTCGGTGGTGGCCGCGATCAGGGTCACCCAGCGGTTCTCGACCGCCGGGAGCAGGGAGTCCTGCTGGGCCTTGCTGAAGCGGTGGATCTCGTCCAGGAAGAGGACCGTCTCCTTGCCGAAGCCCCCGGTGGCGCGGCGTGCGCCGTCGATGACCGCGCGGACCTCCTTGACGCCCGCGGTGATCGCGGACAGTTCCACGAAGCGCTTGTTGGTGGCCTTGGAGACGACGTACGCCAGGGTCGTCTTGCCGGTGCCGGGCGGGCCCCAGAGGATCACCGAGGAGGGCCCGGCAGGGCCGCCCGCTCCCTCGCCGACCAGCCGGCGCAGGGGCGAGCCGGGCTTCAGCAGGTGTTGCTGGCCCACCACCTCGTCGAGGGTGCGCGGGCGCATCCGCACCGCCAGGGGGCTGCCTGCCGGGTCCTTCTCCTGGCGCTCTTCCGCCGCGGCGGTGAACAGGTCGGGTTCCACGCTGAAACCCTAAATCACCGCACTGACAACGCGGCCGGGCCCCGGTGCCGGCAACGCGGCGGGGACCCGGTCCGGGCTCAGCCGGTCCAGAAGTCCCACCAGCGGGTCAGGATCAGCATGCCGATGATGCCGACGTGCAGCACCGGGAGCACCCAGGTGAACTCGCCGAAGAAGCCCTTCAGCCAGCGCGGGGCGGGCAGGAAGTCCTTGCGGACGTTGAACGACGTCACGTACCAGAACATGATGATCGTGGCGACCCAGGCCAGGCAGCACCACAGGCACAGCGCGTTGATCCGGTACAGCGACTGGAACTGCAGCCAGGTGCAGAAGCCGACGCCGAAGAGCGTGCCGGCGTTGAAGGTCAGCCAGTACCAGCGTGGGAAGCGGGCCCGGGTGAGCAGGCTCATGCCGACGCAGATGACGATGCCGTAGCAGACCAGGCCGAGCATGGGGTTCGGGAAGCCGAAGACGGCGGCCTGCTTGCTCTCCATGACGCTGCCGCAGGAGACGACCGGGTTGAGACTGCACCCGGGGATGAAGGTCTTGCCCTCGACCTTCGCCTCCAGCAGCTTGAACTTGTCGATCGTGATGACCCAGGCGGCGAGCACCCCGGCCGCACCGGTGATCACCAGCAGCAGGGCGAAGGCGCGGCTGCCGCCCTCCGTCCGCGGTCCGGCGGCACGCTCGGGTCCGGGCTCGGTGGAGACGTCCTTGACTGTCGTCTTGCTCATCACGCCGATTCCGTCTGCTTGAGAGTTGGACCTTCTTCGGGCAGGGGCCATTGTGCCGCACCAGGGGGCCTGTCCACCGTTCGGTGGACATAAGGAGGTACGCACGGTCGTACCGGAGCGCTCAGTTCTGGCCGACCCTCAGTGCCATGACAGCACACGCGAACGACTTCGCGGTGGACGTACGGGGGCTGCGCAAGCAGTACGCGGACGTGACCGCGGTGGACGGCATCGATCTCGGCATCCGGCGGGGCGAGGTGTTCGGCCTGCTCGGACCCAATGGAGCGGGCAAGAGCACCACGGTGGAGATCCTTCAGGGCAACCGGTCCCGGGACGGCGGCGAGGTCTCGGTCCTGGGGGCGGACCCGGCGACCGCCACGCGCGCGTGGCGATCCCGTGTGGGAATCGTCTGGCAGGACGAATCGGCACCCGCCGAGTTGACGGTGCACGAGACCGTGCGGCATTTCGCCCGTTACTACCCGTGTCCGCGCGACCCGGAGGAGGTGATCGGCCTGGTCGGCCTCCAGGAGAAGGCGGGCAGCCGGATCAAGTCCCTCTCCGGCGGGCAGCGCCGCCGTCTCGACGTGGCGCTCGGGGTGATCGGCGGGCCCGAGCTGCTGCTCCTGGACGAGCCGACGACCGGTTTCGACCCGGCGGCCCGCCGGCGGTTCTGGGAGCTGATCCGGCTGCTCGCCGACGAGGGCACGACGATCGTGCTGACCACGCACTACCTGGAGGAGGCCGAGGCGCTCGCCGACCGGCTCGCCGTCGTCGCCCGGGGCCGGGTCGTCGCCATGGGCGGGCCCGGTGAACTGCGCGAGCGGTACGGCTCCGAGGCCACCGTGGAGTGGACAGGACCCGACGGCCGGGTGCGCACCGAGCGCACGGACACCCCGACGCGCACGGTCGCGCACCTCATGCGGCGCTTCGACGGCGAGATCCCGGGGCTGCGAGTCGGCCGCCCCACGCTGGAGGACGTCTATCTGCGGCTCACCGGACAGGTCACGGACCCGCTCGGCGCACGGCCCGCCCAAGAACGCGCCGCGGACCTCCCCGGCGACAGCGCCGACGACCTCGCCGGACGGGAGGACGCGCGGTGACCACGACCGAGACGCGCCCCCGCACGCAGGCCCGGTCCGACCGGCTGCCCGGGGCCTGGGCCGTCGGACTGCACCGGGGCGCACTGGAGATCAGGCAGTTCTTCCGGCAGCGCGACCAGGTGGTGTTCACCTTCGCCTTCCCGGTCGTCTTCCTCTTCCTGTTCGCGTCGATCTTCCAGGACGACGTGCGCGGCAGCGGCGTGACCGCCTCCCAGCTGTACGTGCCCGCGATGATGGCCTCGGGGATCATGTCGACGAGCTTCCAGTCGCTGGGCATCTCGATCGCCGTGGAGCGGGACGAGAAGGTGCTGCGGCGGCTGCGCGGCACACCGATGCCGCCGGCGGCGTACTTCCTCGGCAAGATCTGGCTGGTTCTGTTCACCGGGATCCTGGAGACGGCGATCCTTCTGCTCGTCGGCACCACGCTGTACGGCGTCGACCTGCCGTCGGACGCGGGCCGGTGGTTCGACTTCACATGGATCTTCGTGCTCGGTCTGACCGGGTGCGCGCTGCTCGGCATCGCGATCAGCTCGGTGCCCAGGTCGGCCAGGAGCGCGAGTTCCGTCGTCGTACTGCCGTTCCTGGTCGTGCAGTTCGTCTCCGGGGTCTACATCTCCATCGGCACCATCCCCGACTGGATGCTGAACATCGGCGCCCTGTTCCCGCTGAAGTGGCTGTGCCAGGGGCTGCGCGGGGTGTTTCTGCCCGACTCCGCGCGGGTCCTGGAGCAGGCGGGCAGCTGGGAGTTCGGCCGTATCGCCCTGGTGCTCGCCGCCTGGTGCGTCGGAGGATTGGCGCTGTGTCTGCTGACCTTCCGCTGGAAGAACCGGCGCGACGGATGACCGGCCGGGCCTCGGCGCGCGACGTGCACGCCTGGGACCGCACGATCCGGCTCTGGGACGCGTACTTCGCCATCGCCTGGGCGGCCACCCTGGTCCTCGTCCTCACGGCGGGGCAACCGGGGTGGCCCGTCCGGGCTCTCGCCGCCGGGCTGCTGCTCCCGCTGGTGCCCTGGTATGTGGCGCTGGGCCGGCCGCTGCTCCAGGAGGACATGCCGGACGGGCGGCGGGTGGTGCGTTATCTGACCGGGACGATCGCGCTGTTCCTGTCGTCGGCCGTGCTGACGGGCGAGGCGCGGCTGGCGACGTTCGCGCTCATCCCGCAGTGCTTCATGACGCTGCGGCTGCGCGGGGCGCTGGTGGCGGTCACCGTGATCAACCTGGTGCCGGTGCTCGCCGGGGCGCTGCTGTGGCGGCCGGCCGGCGCGGAGCTGTTCGCCGAGGCGCTCTCCGCGCTGGTCTCCCTCACCTTCTCGGTGGCGGTCGGCGGCTGGATCATCCGGATCATCAGGCAGAGCCGAGAACGGGCCGAGCTGATCGCGGAGTTGGACGCGAGCCGGCACGAGGTCGCCCGGCTGTCGGCCGCGCACGGCGCGCTGGCCGAGCGCGAGCGCATGGCCCGCGAGATCCACGACACCCTCGCCCAGGGCTTCACCAGCCTGCTGATGCTGGTCCAGGCGGTCGAGGCCGAGCTGGAGCACGACCTGCCGCTCGCCCGGCGCCATTTGGCGCTGATGGACGAGACGGCCCGGCAGAACCTCGCCGAGGCCCGGGCGCTGGTGGCCGGGGGCACCCCGGCCGATCTCGACGGCGCGTCCCTGCCGGACGCCCTGGGCCGGCTGGCCGCCCGGCACGGTGCGGTGCTGGAGGTGACCGGACCGGTGCGGGCGCTGCCCGCCGGGCCGGAGGTCGTGGCGCTGCGCTCCTGCCAGGAGGCGCTGGCCAACGCCCGCAAGCACGCGGGGAGTCCGGCAGCGTTGGGCATCCGTCTGCGGTACGCCGCGGGGACCCTGACCGTCTCGGTGCGCGACGACGGCCGCGGATTCGACCCGGCGGCCGTCCACGGCGGTTACGGCCTGGCCGGGCTGCGCGCCCGCGCCGCCGAGGTGGGCGGGACGGCTTCGGTGCGCAGCGCGCCCGGTGCGGGCACGACGGTCACCGTGTGCCTGCCCGTCCCCGCGGCCCCCATTGACACCGGTCCCGGCACAGGGCCGGGCACCGGACCCGCAAACGGACCCGCCCCGGATCCCGGCACCGGAGCGGACACCGGCTCCCCCCGCCCACCCCCGCACCGCACCCGGGGCCGAACCCGGTGCCGGTCCTGCCCCCGCCGCCGTCCCGTTCGCCGTGAGGAGTGAGTACCCGTGATCCGGATCGTCCTGGCCGACGACCATCCCGTCGTACGGGAGGGCCTGCGCGCCATGCTGAGCGCCGAGCCGGACCTGGAGGTGGTGGCGGACGCGTCCAGCGGTCCGCAGGCGGAGGCGCTGGCGGCCGAACTGCGGCCCGACATCGTACTGATGGACCTCAGGATGCCGGGCGGCGGGGGCGTCGAGTCCATCGTGCGGATGGCCGAGTCCGGCCTGACGTGCCGGGTGATCGTCCTCACGACGTACGAGACGGACCGGGACATCCTGCGGGCCGTGGAGGCGGGGGCCGCGGGCTATCTGCTCAAGGACCTGGCGCGGGGTGAACTGGCCGCCGCGGTACGGGCCGCCGCGCGCGGCGAGACGGTGCTCGCGCCGTCGGTCGCGGCCCGGCTGGTGGACCGGCTGCGGACCAGACCGGAGCGCCCCCGGCTGTCGGAACGGGAGGTCGCGGTGCTGCGGCTGGTGGCCGAGGGCCGCACCAACGCCGAGATCGGGCGGGAGTTGTTCATCGGGGAGTCCACGGTGAAGACCCATCTGCTGCGGATCTTCGGCAAGCTGGGCGTGGCCGACCGGACGGCGGCGGTGACCACCGCGATGCGCAACGGGCTGTTGTGACGTTCGCGTTCACGTTCGCGCAGCCCTGGCCGACGCGGGGAGCGGGGCCGGACGGCGGTGCGCCGTCCGGCCCGCCGGTCACCCGAGCCGTGCTTCCAGCTCCGCCACGATCTCGTTCACGCTGACCGGCTGCTGCTCGCCGGACGCCATGTCCTTGAGCTGGACGACACCCTCCGCCAGGTCACGCTCGCCGAGCACGAGGGCGTACCGCGCGCCGGAACGGTTGGCCGCCTTCATCGCGGCCTTGAGTCCCTTGGCGCCGTAGGAGAAGTCCGCCGCGACGCCGACCTTGCGCAGCTCGGTCACCTTGCCGAACAGCACGCGCCGCGCCTCGTCCCCGAGCGGGACCGCGAACACGCTGGTCGGGGCCGGCAGGTCGAGTGCGATGCCCTCCGCCTCCAGGGCCAGCACCGTGCGGTCGACGCCGAGGGCCCAGCCGACCGAGGGCAGCGCCGGGCCGCCGATCATCTCCGACAGGCCGTCGTAGCGTCCGCCGCCGCCGACCGCGGACTGCGAGCCCAGGCCGTCGTGCACGAACTCGAAGGTGGTGCGCGTGTAGTAGTCCAGGCCGCGCACCAGCTTCGGGTCGTCCTCGTAGGCCACGCCCGCCGCGCTGATCAGCTCACGGACCTCCTCGTGGTACGCCTTGCAGGCGTCGCACAGGTAATCCCGCAGCAGCGGCACGCCCGCCAGCTGCTTCTGCACCGACTCGCGCTTGTCGTCGAGTACCCGCAGCGGGTTGATCTCGATGCGGCGGCGGGTGTCCTCGTCCAGGTCGAGGCCGCGCAGGAACTCCTGGAGCGCGGCCCGGTACACCGGTCGGCACTCCCGGTCGCCGAGGCTGTTGAGCAGAATCCGGAACTGCCGCAGCCCCAGCGACCGGTACGCCTGGTCCGCCAGGATGATCAGCTCGGCGTCGAGCGCCGGGTCCTCGGCGCCGATCGCCTCGGCGCCGACCTGGGAGAAGTGCCGGTAACGGCCCTTCTGCGGGCGCTCGTAGCGGTAGTACGAGCCGGAGTACCAGAGCTTGACCGGGAGGTTGCCCGCCTTGTGCAGATTGGCCTCAAGTGCCGCGCGCAGCACGGACGCCGTGCCCTCGGGGCGCAGGGCGAGCCGGTCGCCGCCCTTGGTCTCGAAGGCGTACATCTCCTTCGTCACGATGTCGGTGGACTCGCCGACACCGCGCGCGAAGAGTTCCACGTTCTCAAAACCGGGCGTTTCGATGTAGCCGTAGCCGGAGTTGCGCAGCGGCGCGGCGATCGCCTCACGGACGGCCAGGTACTTGGCGCTCTCCGGTGGGATCAGGTCGTACGTGCCCTTGGGGGCGCTGAAGGTGCTCACGAACGTCTCTCGTCACATTCCTCGTCGGGGAGCGTCGGCACGCGCTCCCGGGCCGGCGGCCACCTGCCGCAGATACGGATTGGTGGCGCGCTCCTGACCGATGGTCGTCTGGGGGCCGTGGCCGGACAGCACCACGGTCGAGTCGTCGAGCGGCAGGCACACACGGGCCAGCGAGTCGAGCATCTCGGCCATGTCACCGCCGGGCAGGTCGGTGCGTCCGATGGAGCCGGCGAAGAGCAGATCACCCGAGAAGAACACCGGCGGGACGTCCGCCGACTCGGGCATCCGGAAGGTCACCGACCCCTTGGTATGGCCCGGTGCGTGCGCCACGACCAGCTCAAGACCGGCCAGTTCCAGCGTCGCCCCGTCCGTCAGCTCCTTGACGTCGTCCGGCTCCCCCACGGTCAGCTCGCCCATCAGGGGCATGCCGATGGAGCGGCCGAGCGCCTTCTCGGGGTCGCTCATCATGTACCGGTCCTCGGGGTGGATCCAGGCGGGCACGTCGTGCGCGCCGCACACCGGGACGACCGAGGCCACATGGTCGATATGGCCGTGGGAGAGGACGACGGCGACGGGCTTGAGCCGATGCTTTCTGAGCGCTTCCTCGACTCCTGGGGCGGCCTGGTGGCCCGGGTCGATGATCACGCACTCCTCACCGGCGGCGGGGGCGACGAGATAACAGTTCGTCCCCCAGGCCCCGGCGGGGAACCCGGCAATGAGCACGATCGTCCTTCGTTGTGTCGATTACGGGCGGCTTCCGCTGTCGTCAGAGCCTACCGGCGCTGCCGTTTCCTCAGCTAACCCATATACGGTACGGGGCTACACGCAGCGGTCGGCTCACAGGACACACGCGTACCGGTCGACACACGACACGCATGAGGAGAGAACCCGGTGGTCAGCCAGGAGCAGCGGCGGCGTCAGCTCGCCCGGGAGAAGTTCTTGCGGCAGCAGCAGCGGCGTACGTCCGCGCGGCGCAAGGCACGGATGCGGAACTCCGTGATCGCGTCGGTACTCGGCGTGGTCGTCATCGGCAGCCTCGCGCTGTACACGACCGGAGTGCTCAAGAACGACGACGACAAGGCCAACGCGAACGCCGAGGTGACGCCCAGCGCCAGCGCCTCGGCGCCCAGCAAGGCCCCCGATCCGTGCGAGAAGGCCGCCAAGGGGTCGGTCGAGAAGCTCAGCTGGAAGAAGGAGCCGGCGATGACGGTCGACAAGTCGGCCGACTACACCATGAAGCTCGCGACGACGTGCGGTGACATCGGCATCGCGCTGAAGACCTCGGCGGCGCCGCACACCGTCAACTCGTTCGACTTCCTCGCCGGCAAGGGCTACTTCGACCACACCAAGTGCCACCGGCTCACCACGAACGGCATCTACGTGCTGCAGTGCGGCGACCCGACGGGCACCGGCAGCGGCGGTCCCGGCTACACGATCCCGGACGAGAACCTGAAGGACAAAAGCCTGAAGAACAACGTGTACCCGGCGGGCACGGTCGCGATGGCGAACACCGGCCAGGCGCACACCGGCGGCAGCCAGTTCTTCCTGGTGTACCAGGACAGTCAGTTGCCGCCCAGCTACACACCGTTCGGAACCATCGACGAGGCAGGATTGAAGGTGCTCAAGAAGATCGCCGACGCCGGCGAGAACACGGGCGCCGGCGACGGCGCCCCGAACGCGACGGTCGTGATCAACAAGGCGACGGTCACGAAGTCCTGACGCACATGACGGCCCACTACCGAATTTCGGTCGCGCGGGATGCGGACAGGCCACCCGCCGGTCGCCTATGTTGGCCGTGACGAAACTGTGGACGATGCCCGGGGGTGCACAAGCCCTGCGCAGGCATCATGTGGAGGAGGCGCTGTGAGCAGCGACCCGTGGGGCCGCGTCGACGAGACGGGGACCGTGTACGTGCGTACGGCCGACGGCGAGCAGGTCGTCGGTTCCTGGCAGGCCGGCTCCCCCGAGGAGGCGCTGGCCTACTTCGAGCGCAAGTACGAGGGCCTGGTCGTCGAAATCGGCCTCCTCGAAAAGCGAGTGCAGACCACCGACCTGTCGGCGAAGGACGCCCGGACCGCGATCGACCACCTGCGCGAGCAGGTGGACGCGCATCACGCGGTGGGCGACCTGGAAACGCTGCGGGCCCGGCTGGACAAGCTCGTGGCGACGGTGGATGCCCGCCGAGAGGAGCGCAAGGCGCAGCGGGCCAAGCAGACCGACGAGGCCCGCAGGTCCAAGGAGGATCTGGTCGCCGAGGCCGAGCAGCTGGCGCAGTCCGACCAGTGGCGGGCCGCCGGTGAGCGGCTGCGCGCCCTGGTGGACACCTGGAAGGGCCTGCCGCGGCTCGACCGCAAGTCGGACGACGAGCTGTGGCATCGCTTCTCCCACGCCCGGTCGGCGTTCTCCAAGCGTCGCAAGGCGCACTTCGCGCAGTTGGACGCGCAGCGCGAGGATGCCCGCAAGACCAAGGAGCGGCTGGTCGCCGAGGCCGAGTCGCTGTCCGACTCGACGGACTGGGGTCCGACGGCGGCCCGCTACCGCGAGCTGATGGCGGAGTGGAAGGCCGCGGGCCGCGCCCAGCGCGAGCACGAGGACGACCTGTGGAACCGCTTCCGCGGCGCGCAGGACGTGTTCTTCGCCGCCCGCAGTTCGGTGTTCGCGGAGCGTGACGCCGAGCAGGCGGAGAACCTGAAGCTGAAGGAGGAGCTGGCCGAGGAGGCCGAGAAGCTGCTGCCGATCAGCGACCTCAAGGCCGCCCGGGCCGCCTTCCGTTCGATCAACGAGCGCTGGGAGGCCATCGGCCATGTGCCGCGCGATGCGCGTCCCAGGGTCGAGGGCCGGATGCACACGGTCGACCGGGCGATCCAGGAGGCCGAGGAGGCCGAGTGGCGCCGGACCAACCCGGAGGCACGCGCGCGTGCCGCGGGCCTGACCGGTCAGCTCCAGGCCGCTGTGGACAAGCTGAAGGGCCAGATCGAGCAGGCTCGGGCCCAGGGCAACGCGTCCAAGGCCGAGAAGCTCGAACGGGAGCTGGAGGGCCGTCAGGCGCTCCTCGACCAGGCGCTGAAGGGCCTGCAGGAGTTCGGCGGCTGACACCCCTCCGCGTCAGCTTCTCCCGTCGCGCGCAAGGGCCCCGTACACGGCGTACGGGGCCCTTGCTCCGTCTGGGGGGGGCGCGTCACCTGCTGCGGGCCGACGTCACCCGGTACACGTCGTAGACGCCTTCCACGCCCCGCACCGCCTTCAGGACGTGCCCGAGGTGTTTCGGGTCGCCCATCTCGAAGGTGAAGCGGGAGGTGGCGACGCGGTCGCGGGAGGTCTGGACGGCCGCGGAGAGGATGTTGACGTGCTGGTCGGACAGGACGCGGGTGACGTCCGACAGCAACCGGGAGCGGTCCAGTGCCTCGACCTGGATGGCGACGAGGAAGACCGAGGACTGGGTGGGTGCCCACTCGACCTCCAGGATCCGCTCGGGCTCGCGCGACAGCGACTCCACGTTGACGCAGTCGCTGCGGTGCACCGAGACGCCGCTGCCGCGCGTGACGAAGCCGATGATCGGGTCGCCGGGCACCGGTGTACAGCAGCGGGCCAGCTTGACCCACACGTCCTCGACGCCCTTGACGACCACGCCCGGATCGGCGCTGGAGCGGCGCTTGCGGCCCCGGCCGCGCGAGGGCGGCACGCTCTCGTCGATCTCCTCGGTGGCCGCCTCCTCGCCGCCGAGCGCCTGTACCAGTTTCTGCACGACGTTCTGTGCGGAGACGTGTCCCTCGCCGATCGCCGCGTACAGCGCGGAGATGTCCGGGTAGCGCATCTCGTGCGCCAGCGTGACGAGCGAGTCGCCGGTCAGGATCCGCTGGATCGGCAGGTTCTGCTTGCGCATCGCGCGGACGATGGCGTCCTTGCCCTGCTCGATCGCCTCGTCACGGCGCTCCTTGGAGAACCAGGCGCGGATCTTGTTGCGGGCACGCGGCGACTTGACGAAGCCCAGCCAGTCGCGGGAAGGTCCGGCGCCCGGCGCCTTGGAGGTGAAGACCTCCACCAGATCGCCGTTGTCCAGGGTGGATTCGAGCGGTACGAGGCGGCCGTTGACCCGCGCTCCTATGGTGCGGTGGCCGACCTCGGTGTGCACCGCGTACGCGAAGTCGACCGGGGTGGCACCGGCGGGCAGCGCGATGACATCGCCCTTCGGGGTGAAGACGAAGACCTCGTTGCGGGACAGGTCGAAGCGCAGCGACTCCAGGAACTCGCCCGGGTCCTCGGTCTCCTTCTGCCAGTCCAGCAACTGCCGCAGCCACGCCATGTCGTTGATGGCGGCGGATTCCTTGCCGGCCTTGCCGGCGGGCTTGGGCACGTCGGTGCGGACCTTGGAGGCGCCGGCGACGGCCTCCTGCTTGTACTTCCAGTGCGCGGCGATGCCGTACTCGGCGCGGCGGTGCATGTCGAAGGTGCGGATCTGCAGTTCGACGGGCTTGCCGTTGGGGCCGATCACCGTCGTGTGCAGCGACTGGTACATGTTGAACTTGGGCATCGCGATGTAGTCCTTGAAGCGCCCCGGAACCGGGTTCCAGCGCGCGTGGACGGTGCCCAGCGCCGCGTAGCAGTCGCGGACGGTGTCCACCAGGACACGGATGCCGACCAGGTCGTAGATCTCCGCGAAGTCACGGCCGCGGACGATCATCTTCTGGTAGACGCTGTAGTAGTGCTTGGGTCGGCCGGTGACGGTCGCCTTGATGCGGGCGGCGCGCAGGTCGGCCTGGACCTCGTCGGTCACTATGGCGAGGTACTCGTCCCGCTTGGGCGCGCGTTCGGCGACCAGCCGGACGATCTCGTCGTACATCTTGGGGTAGAGGATCGCGAAGGCCAGGTCCTCCAGCTCCCACTTGATGGTGTTCATGCCCAGCCGGTGGGCGAGCGGCGCGTAGATCTCCAGCGTCTCGCGCGCTTTCTTCTCCTGCTTCTCCCGCTTGAGGTAGCGCATCGTGCGCATGTTGTGCAGGCGGTCGGCGAGCTTGATGACCAGGACGCGCGGGTCCTTGGCCATGGCGACGACCATCTTGCGCACCGTCTCGGCCTGCGCGGCCTCGCCGAACTTGACCTTGTCCAGCTTGGTGACGCCGTCGACGAGGAGGGCGACCACATCGCCGAAGTCGCGGCGCAGGTCGTCGAGGCCGTACTCGGTGTCCTCGACGGTGTCGTGCAGCAGGCCCGCCATCAAGGTGGCCGGGTCCATGCCCAGTTCGGCGAGGATGGTGGTCACGGCGAGCGGATGCGTGATGTACGGGTCGCCGCTCTTGCGTTTCTGACCGCGGTGCCAGCGCTCGGCGACCTGGTAGGCGCGTTCGATCTGGCGCAGGGTGGCGTTCTCGATCTTGGGGTCGTTGCTGCGCACTATCCGCAGCAGCGGCTCCAGGACCGGGTTGTACGGGTTGGCACGCTGCACGCCGAGCCGGGCGAGGCGGGCGCGGACGCGGTTGGAGGAGCCGGAGCGGGCCGGCTGACCGGTGCCGGGACGGACCGCGGGAGGGACGGGCTTGGGGCGCACGGGCTCGATCGACTGCTCGGCCGGCGCGGACTGGGCGTGCTCGACCGGCCCGCGGGTGTCCTTCTTGGCGGGCAGCGCGGGCTTAGCCGCGGGCGCCGAGGCGGACTCGGGCTTGGCGGCGGTCAGTGGCTGGGCCTCATCTGGCAAGAGGACTCCTCGTGCGCGATCCGGGTCCCCCGGTCAGGCTCCGGAGACCCCATGGTATCGATTGCGGGCTTCGGCATCGCCTTGAGACCGAAGTGCGGACCGTCTGCTCAAGGAACACAAGAGGCGGGCGCCGGATTCCTCCGAGCCCGCCTCAGCGGTGTCCCACGGGTGTCGCGGGGGTGTCCCCCGGTGTTCGCAACGGTTGCGCGCTGCCGCGTCCGCCGGCGGCAGCCGTGCTCAGAGCTGGAGCAGCGCCTCCAGCGGAGCCCCGTCCAGCGCCTGTTCCAGCCGGGCCCGGCCGCCCAGGAAGCCCAGTTCCATCAGCACCGCGACGCCCGCGATCTCGGCGCCGGCCCGCTGGATGAGCTGGATCGCGGCCTGCGCGGTGCCGCCCGTGGCGAGGACGTCGTCGACGATCAGGATGCGGTCGGCCGTGGTCAGGTCCTCGGCATGCACCTCGATCTCGGCCGAGCCGTACTCCAGGTCGTACGCCTGGCGCAGGGTGGCACCGGGGAGCTTGCCGGCCTTGCGGACGGGGACGAAACCGAGGCCCGCGCGGACGGCGACCGGGGCGCCCAGGATGAAGCCCCGGGCCTCCAGGCCGACGATCTTGGTGGCGCCGGTGGCACCGGCGACATCGGCCAGCGCGTCGGTGAGGGCCGTGAACGCCGCCGGGTCCGCCAGGAGCGGGGTGATGTCCTTGAACATCACACCCTGCTCCGGGTAGTCGGCCACATCGCGGATGCGGCTGAGCAACAGCTCCTGGATGTCGGTCATCGACGCTTCCCGGAGGGTCGGCCGCGGCCCCGGTTGCGGGAGGCGGGCTGGTTGCGCGGTCCCACCACGGCGGGTGCGGCGTCCTCGGGGTCAGCGTCGGGCGCGGGCCGGTTCGGCGCCAGGTCCCCCTCGGCCGCGGCCTGGGCACGCTTGGCCTTGACCCGCTTCCTGAGGGCCTTCATCTGCGGCTCGCGCTCCTTGAGGTCGGCGACGAGCGGCGTGGCGATGAAGATCGACGAGTACGCACCGGCCGCGAGGCCGACGAACAGCGACAGCGAGATGTCGTTGAGCGTGCCGGCGCCGAGGAAGCCGCCGCCGATGAACAGCAGGCCCGCGACCGGCAGCAGCGCGACCACCGTGGTGTTGACGGACCGGACCAGGGTGCCGTTGATCGACTGGTTGGCGATCTCGCTGTAGGTGAAGCGGGTCTGCTTCGTGATGTCCTTCGTCTGCTCCTTGAGGCTGTCGAAGACGACGACCGTGTCGTACAGCGAGTAACCGAGGATGGTCAGCAGACCGATGATCGTGCCGGGCGTGACCTCGAAGCCGACCAGGGCGTAGATGCCGGTCGTGATGGTGATGTCGTGGATCAGCGCGACGAGCGCCGCGACGGCCATCCGCCACTCGAAGGCGATGGCCAGGTAGATCACGACGAGCACCATGAAGATCGCCAGGCCCTCCCAGGCCTTGTTGGCGATCTGCTCTCCCCAACTGGGGCCGACCAGGTCGGCGTTGATGGTCTCCGGGTTGACCTTGAAGTCCTGGGCGAGGGCGGACTTGACCTCGTCGGACTTCTGGGTGTCCATGCCCGCGATCTGGATGCGCAGACCGCCGGTGCCGAGCTTCTGCACGACCGCCTCGTGGTCGGCCGCGTCCTTCGCGAACTCCTCGGCCTGCGCCACGGAGACACTGGTCTTCGGAGTGGTGAAGACGGCACCGCCCTGGAAGTCGATGCCCATGTTCAGGCCGCGCACCGCCAGGCCGACGATGGCCGTGATGGTGATCAGGATCGAGATGCCGTACCACAGCTTGCGGTGGCCGACGAAGTCGTAGCTGATCTCGCCGCGGTGCAGTCGGGCGCCGAGGTTGCCGAGTTTCGACATCGCTCACGCTTCCTTCGGGTCGACAGAGCCGGCGGCAGGACCGGCGGGACGGCGGGTGCGGCGCAGCGGTGGCTTGGCACCCAGGCTCTTCGGGTCGAGTCCGGACCACTTGTGGCCCTGTGCGAAGAACTTCCGGCGGGCGAGGATGGTCATCAGCGGCTTGGTGAAGAAGAAGACGACGACGACGTCGAGCACGGTGGTCAGACCGAGCGTGAACGCGAAGCCCTGGACCTTGCCGACGGTCACGACGAACAGCACCGCGGCGGCGAGGAACGACACGAAGTCGGAGACCAGGATGGTGCGCCGGGCCCGCGGCCAGCCGCGTTCGACGGCCGGACGCAGCGTGCGTCCCTCGCGGATCTCGTCCCGGATGCGTTCGAAGAACACGATGAACGAGTCCGCCGTGATACCGATCGCGACGATCGCACCGCAGACCGCCGGCAGGTTCAGCGCGAAGCCGATCGTCGGGCCGAGCAGCGACATGATCACGTAGGTGAGGGCCGCGGAGACCAGCAGCGAGGCGATGGCCACGAGCGACAGGCCGCGGTAGTAGACCACCAGGTAGATGACGACCAGGGCGAGGCCGATCGCGCCGGCGAGCAGACCGGCGTGCAGCTGCTCACCGCCGAGCGCGGCGGTCACCGTGGTCACGCTCTGCTCCTTGAAGGACAGCGGGAGCGCGCCGTACGACAGCATGTTGGCGAGGCTCTGGGCCTCTTCCTGGGTGAAGCTGCCGGAGATCTCCGCCTGGCCGCCGGTGATGGACTGGCTGACGTACGGGCTGGAGACGACCTCGCCGTCGAGGACGATGCCGAACTGGTTCTGCGGGGAGGAGTTCTTGGCGAGCTGGCCGGTGATGTCGGCGAACTTCTTCGCTCCGGTGGAGTTGAAGTTCATCTGGACCTGCCAGCCGGCCGCGGTCTGCGTGTCGAAGACCGCCTGCGCCTTCTTGACCTCGGTGCCGTCGACGGCGGCCGGGCCGAGCATGTACTTGTACCAGGCACCGCTGATCTCGCCGCAGGCCACGGTCGACTCGGACGGCTTGGCCGTCTTCCCGGCGGTGGCCCGGTCGGCCGACTTGGAGCAGTCCAGCTTGGCGTACTGGTCCTCCAGCTTGCCGCCGGAGGAGCCGGTGCCGCTCGCCGAGGGGCTGGCGGAGTCCGGGGCGCTCGGGGTCGCGGACGGCGTGGCGTCGGCCTTCAGCGCGTCCGTGACGGCCCGTCCCTGGGAGGTCGCGGAGGTCGAGGGCGACGCCGAGGAGGAGGACGAGGAGGACGCCTTCTCGTCCGCCGACGCGCTGCCCGACGGCGACGGGGAGGCGCTGCCGCCCGCGGAGCCGCTGGGCGAAGGGCTCGGCGAGGCGGCGGCGCCGCTGGGCTCACTGGCCAGGACCGGGCGGAAGTACAGCTTTGCGGTGGTGCCGACCTGCTGGCGGGCCTCTTCGGAGTTGGTGCCCTTGGGGATGTTGACGATGATGTTGCTCGTCCCCTGGGTCTGCACCTCCGCCTCGGAGACACCGAGGCCGTTGACACGGCGGTTCATGATCTCGACCGCGGTGTCCATGTTGGCCTTGTTGATCGCGGACCCCTGGTCGGCCTTCGCCTGGAGCGTGATGCTCGTGCCGCCGGCAAGGTCGATGCCGAGACGTGGGGTGGTGTGCCCGGAGGCGAACATGCCTCCGGTGAGCGCCACGATGGCGATCAGGATGAGGGCCAGCGAGCGCCCCGGCTTGCCCGGGGCGCTCGCGCTCCGGCCCTTCTTAGGTGCTGCCACCTTCTCGTACTCCCTCTCGGGCCGCCCCGCGCCGGATGGGCGCGGCGGCGGCCATGACGTGGTTCGGTACCCCCTGCGAGGAGCACACGCCGTGGGACGCGCGAGCCGGAACCGCGCGCCCCTCGACGCGTCTACTTCGCTTCGGAGCCGCCGTCGGTCTTCTTCGCCTCGTCGTCCGCCGTCGGCTCCGCGTCCGCCTTCGCGTCCGTCTTCGCATCCGTCTTCTCGGCCTTCTCGGCGTCCGTCTTCGCGTCTGCGGCCGGCTCCTCGGCCGCGTCCTTCTTGCCGAGGTCGACGGCCTGGTCAGAGGCGGCAGCGTCGGCGGGCCCGTCGTGCTCGGTGAGGGAGGAGGCGTCGTCCGGGACGATGTCGGCGTCGGACTTCAGTTCATGCTCGATGCCGTGCACGATGCGGTTGTACTCGTCGTCGGTGAGGACGGCACCGATGGCGTTCTTCGCGAAGAGGAGTTCGACGCCCGGACCGGCGTCGAGGAGGACCGTGTCCTCGTTGACCTCCTTGACCGTCGCGTACATGCCCCCGATCGTGCGGACGCCGGAACCGGGTTGCATCTGGTTCCGCATGTCACTGGCCTGCTGCTGCTTCTTCTTGGCCGAACGCGTCATCAGGAACATGGCCGCGATGAGCACGATGAACGGGAGGAGGGTCAAGGTATTCACGGGACGGGGTTTCCTTCGCACGACCGCGGCGGACAGCGGCCTGGTGGCTGGGGGTGTGGACGGCGCCGCCCGCAAGGGCGGCATCGGCGGAGTCTAGGCGAGTCCGCGCGCATGGAACAACGCTCAGCATGGCACCTGGGTTCCTGCCCCGGCCAATGCGCTCGCCGTCACGCCCCGAACAGGTCCTGTTGTCCGTTTCCCGCCGCCGCCGAGCCGGGCGGGGTGAGGCCGAGATGCGCCCATGCGGCGGGCGTGGCGATCCGGCCGCGCGGGGTACGGGCCAGCAGGCCCTCACGGACCAGGAACGGCTCGGCGACCTCCTCGACCGTCTCGCGCTCCTCCCCCACCGCCACGGCCAGGGTGGACAGACCGACCGGGCCGCCGCCGAACAGCTTCAGCAAGGCCCGCAGGACGGCGCGGTCGAGGCGGTCGAGGCCGCGGGCGTCGACCTCGTAGACGGCGAGGGCCGCTCCGGCGATCTCGCGCGTGATGAGGCCGTCGGCCTTGACCTGCGCGTAGTCCCGGACGCGACGCAGCAGCCGGTTGGCGATGCGGGGCGTGCCGCGCGAGCGGCCGGCGATCTCGGCGGCGCCCTCGGACTCGATCTCGACGTCGAGCAGCCGGGCCGAGCGGTGCACGACGCGCTCCAGTTCGACGGGCTCGTAGAACTCCATGTGGGCGGTGAAGCCGAAGCGGTCACGCAGCGGGGGCGGCAGCAGGCCCGCGCGCGTGGTGGCGCCCACCAGGGTGAACGGGGGCAGTTCGAGCGGGATGGCGGTGGCGCCGGGGCCCTTGCCGACGATGACGTCGACGCGGAAGTCCTCCATCGCCATGTAGAGCATCTCCTCGGCGGGCCGGGACATGCGGTGGATCTCGTCGAGGAACAGGACCTCGCCCTCCTGGAGGGAGGAGAGGATCGCGGCGAGGTCGCCGGCGTGCTGGATGGCGGGGCCGCTGGTGATGCGGATCGGGGCGCCCATCTCCGCCGCGATGATCATCGAAAGGGTGGTCTTGCCCAGGCCGGGGGCGCCGGAGAGCAGCACATGGTCGGCGGTGGCGCCACGCGCGCGTGCGGCGCGCAGGACGAGGTCGAGCTGCTCGCGGACCTTCTCCTGGCCGATGAACTCGCCCAGGTCCTTGGGGCGCAGGGCGGCCTCGACGGCCTGGTCCTCGCGGTCGGCGACCGAGCCCACCAGCCGCTCCGCGGCGGGGCCGCCCAGCCCCTCGGAGGCGGGGGTGCCGGTCGTGTCGTCCCAGTTCACTGAGGTCTCCTAGCTGCGGCTCGGGGCGCAGGCGGTCAGCGGGCGCGGTTGAGGGTCTGGAGGGCGGCCTTCAGCAGCTGTCCGACCTGAGGGACGCCGTCGGCCGCCTCGGCCTGCGGGGTCACTGCGGCGACCGCCTCGTCGGCCTCGCGGGTCGCGTACCCGAGGCCGATCAGGGCGGCGTGCAACTGGTCGCGCCAGCCCTGGCTGACCGGGGCGCCGACGGCCGGGGCGCCGACCGGCTCGCCGAGCCGGTCCTTCAGCTCCAGCAGCAGCTTCTGCGCGCCTTTCTTGCCGATGCCGGGGACGGCGACGAGCGCTCTCTCGTCGCCCGTGGCGACCGCCCGGCGCAGCGCGTCGGGGGTGTGCACCGCCAGCATGGCCTGGGCGAGCCGGGGGCCGACACCGCTGGCGGTCTGGAGCAGTTCGAAGACCTGGCGCTCGTCGTCGTCCACGAAGCCGTACAGGGTCAGCGAGTCCTCACGGACCACGAGGGAGGTGGCGAGCTTGGCGGGCTGTCCCACGCGCAGCGTGGAGAGCGTGTTCGGCGTGCACTGGACGGCCATGCCGACGCCGCCCACCTCGACGACGGCGGTGTCGGGAGCGAGTGCGGCGACCGTGCCGCTCACGAAGGCGATCATGCCGTACGGCCTTTCGGTGCTTTGGCTGCGTGCAGGGCCACGGCCTGCTGGAGTCGGTTCTGCGCGGGGGCGCGCCAGATGTGGCAGATGGCCAGGGCGAGGGCGTCGGCCGCGTCGGCGGGCTTCGGCGGCGCGTCGAGCCGCAGCAGCCGGGTGACCATGGCGCCGACCTGCGCCTTGTCGGCCCGGCCGGTGCCGGTGACGGCAGCCTTGACCTCGCTGGGGGTGTGCAGGGCGACCGGGATGCCCCGGCGGGCCGCGCAGAGCATGGCGACGGCGCTGGCCTGGGCCGTGCCCATCACGGTGCGCACGTTGTGCTGGCTGAAGACGCGCTCCACCGCGACGTACTCGGGGCGGTGTTCGTCGAGCCAGGCCTCGATGCCCCGCTCCACGGCGACCAGCCGGTGGGCCGGCTCCGCGTCCGCGGGCGTGCGGACGACGCCGACGCCGAGCATCGTGAGCGGGCGCCCCGCGACGCCCTCGACCACCCCGATGCCGCAGCGGGTCAGCCCCGGGTCCACCCCCAGCACGCGCACGCGCCCCTCCCTTCGATCTGCTGTTTGTGCAGGCTATCGGCTGCCACCGACAACGCCCCGCAAAGGGACGGGCCGACGGGTGTGTCCCGTCGGCCCGTGCGCCCGTGCAGTCCGTCGCGGCGTTACGCGTCGACCTTCTCCATGACCTCGTCGCTGACGTCGAAGTTCGCGAAGACGTTCTGCACGTCGTCGCTGTCCTCCAGCGCGTCGATCAGCTTGAAGATCTTCTTGGCGCCCTCCTCGTCCAGCTCGACCTGCATGGTCGGGACGAAGTTGGCCTCGGCTGAGTCGTAGTCGATCCCGGCGTCCTGGAGGGCGGTACGGACCGCGACCAGGTCGGTGGCCTCGCTGAGCACCTCGAAGGACTCGCCGAGGTCGTTGACCTCCTCGGCGCCCGCGTCCAGGACGGCACCGAGCACGTCGTCCTCGCTCAGCTCGCCCTTGGGGACGATGACGACGCCCTTGCGGTGGAACAGGTACGACACCGAGCCCGGGTCGGCCATGGAGCCGCCGTTGCGGGTCATGGCGACGCGGACGTCGGAGGCGGCGCGGTTGCGGTTGTCGGTGAGGCACTCGATGAGCACCGCGACGCCGTTGGGACCGTAGCCCTCGTACATGATCGTCTCGTAGTCGGCGCCGCCGGCCTCAAGGCCCGCGCCGCGCTTGACGGCGGAGTCGATGTTCTTGTTCGGGACCGACTGCTTCTTCGCCTTCTGGATGGCGTCGTAGAGAGTCGGGTTGCCCTCCGGGTCGGCGCCGCCCATCCGCGCCGCGACCTCGATGTTCTTGATCAGCTTCGCGAAGAGTTTGCCGCGCTTGGCGTCGATCACGGCCTTCTTGTGCTTCGTCGTGGCCCATTTAGAGTGGCCGGACATCTGCCTGTCTCCTTCGCGTAACCCATCTCTGCAACGAACGCCAGAGATCCTACAAGGACTCCGCCGCCCGGTTCGCGTGCACCATGTCGACGAACAGGGCGTGCACGCGGTGGTCGCCGGTCAGTTCCGGGTGGAACGACGTGGCGAGCGCGTTGCCCTGCCGGACCGCGACGATGTGACCCTCGTGTTCGGCCAGCACCTCGGCCGCCGCGCCGACGGACTCGACCCAGGGGGCGCGGATGAAAACGCCCTCTACAGGATCGCCCGTGATCCCCGCGACGTCGACCGCCGCCTCGAAGGACTCGTTCTGGCGTCCGAAGGCATTGCGGCGCACGATCATGTCGATCCCGCCGATCGTCTCCTGGCCCGAGCGGGGGTCGAGGATCTTGTCGGCGAGCATGATCATGCCCGCGCAGGTGCCGTAGACCGGCATGCCGTCCCGCACGCGCGCGCGGAGCGGGTCCATCAGGCCGAAGAGGACGGCGAGCTTGGAGATGGTCGTGGACTCACCGCCGGGCAGGACGAGCCCGTCCACCCCGGCGAGTTCCTCGGGGCGCCGCACCGGCCTGGCCACGGCGTCGGCCGCGGCCAGGGCGACGAGGTGCTCCCGTACGTCGCCCTGGAGGGCCAGGACGCCGACGACAGGAGTGTTCATGGGTTACCAGCCGCGGTTGGCGTAGCGCTCGGTCTCGGGGAGGGTGTCGCAGTTGATGCCGACCATGGCCTCGCCGAGGTTGCGGGAGGCCTCCGCGATGATCTTCGGGTCGTCGTAGAAGGTGGTGGCCTTCACGATGGCGGCGGCACGCTTGGCCGGGTCACCGGACTTGAAGATGCCGGAGCCGACGAAGACGCCCTCGGCGCCGAGCTGGCGCATCAAGGCGGCGTCGGCCGGGGTCGCCACGCCGCCCGCGGAGAACAGCACGACGGGGAGCTTGCCGAGTTCGGCGACCTCCTTGACCAGCTCGTACGGGGCGCGCAGCTCCTTGGCGGCGGCGTACAGCTCGTGGTGGTCGTAGCCGCGCAGCCGGGCGATCTCGTTCTTGATCTGGCGCAGGTGGCGGACGGCCTCGACGACGTTGCCGGTGCCGGCCTCGCCCTTGGAGCGGATCATCGCGGCGCCCTCGGCGATGCGGCGCAGTGCCTCGCCGAGGTTGGTGGCGCCGCACACGAACGGCGTGGTGAAGGCCCACTTGTCGGAGTGGTTGACCTCGTCGGCCGGGGTGAGGACCTCGGACTCGTCGATGTAGTCCACGCCGAGGGACTGCAGCACCTGGGCCTCGACGAAGTGACCGATGCGCGACTTGGCCATCACGGGGATCGACACGGCGTCGATGATGCCCTCGATCATGTCCGGGTCGGACATGCGGGCCACGCCGCCGTCCTTGCGGATGTCGGCCGGGACCCGCTCCAGGGCCATGACGGCGACGGCGCCCGCGTCCTCGGCGATCTTCGCCTGCTCCGGCGTGACGACGTCCATGATCACGCCGCCCTTGAGCTGCTCGGCCATGCCGCGCTTCACGCGGGCGGTGCCGGTCTCGGGGGCCTGGTTTTCGGGAAGCGTGGTGGACACGGGGGACCTCACTCGATGCAAGAGGGTTTCTGCCGCACCGAGGAAACGTGAACGGACCAGTCCACAGCAAGGGCCAATGGCAAGCCGGTGGATCGTTTTGCCGCCTGGGACCGCGCGCCGGTGCGGGAGCGCTCCGCTGTTTGTGCCGCGCCGTGCCGTGCCGGTGCTTGTGCCGCGCCGTGCCGGTGTTTGCGCCGCGCCGTGCCGTCGGTCGGCTGCGGCGCCGTCGTGGCTGGTCGCGCAGTTCCTCGCGCCCCTTTGGGGCGCCGCTCAGCCGGCTCGGTCCACCAGGGCGGCGGGCGGCTCGTCGTCCATCTCGAAGGCCAGCGGGAAGGGCGCGTGGCCGGCCAGCCGGAACCAGCGGACCTTGCGGTGCTCACGCAGCCGGCGGGCCCCGCCCACGGCGTCGTTGTGGAAACGGCGGGCCATCGGCACCCTGCGCACCGCCTCGGTCAGCTCATGGGCCGCCGCCTCGCCACCGGGTGCCCGGCGGACCTCCTCGACCTGCTGGGGCTCGGCGAAGACGGCGCGCAGCGCCTGGCTCAGCTCGCTCTCGGCGACCTCCCGCTGTTCCTCCTCGGCCTGTCTGGCGGCATGCGCGGCCTCGTACAGCACCATCGAGGCGGCCGGGTCCAGCACTCCGGAGGTCGCCAGCTCCTGGGCCACCGAGGCCCGGCGCAGCAGTTGGGCGTCGAGTGCGGCGCGGGCCGCGTCGATCCTGGAGTGCAGTCGGTCGAGGCGGCCGGCCGTCCAGCTCAGGTAGAGGCCGACGGCGACCAGGACGACGAGGATCCAGATGAGTGTTGCGGTCACGGCGGGCAAGGCTACCGGTGCGCTCCGCTGGGTCGGCCGGGGCCGGGGGTGCTGTCTCTCGCTGGGGTTGCCCGGGTTGGGGTTGCCGTCCCTGGGGGCTGCTGCCCCCAGACCCCCGCTGCGACCTGAACGGCCCCGTTCTCAAACGCCGGACGGGCTGATCACCGCCACCGCCCGCTACCCGTGCGCCCCACCGAGCCGACCAGGACCAAGGCACCGCTCCTCGCTGAGACCGCCCCGGACGGCAACACCACCACCGCGGAAGCTACCGCCCGCCACAGCCGCGAGGCGGGATGGTCAGTCGCGGTCGCGGGCCAGGCCGAAGCGGGCTCGTAGGCCTGTGGTGCGTTCGTCGGTTGCCACCGCTGCCGCGCCCGTCGTCACCGTCTCGTAGACGGACAGGATGTCCGCTCCGACCGTGGACCAGTCGAAGCGGCGCACATGGGCGCTGCCACGCTCGCGCAGTTCGGTGCGGCGTGCCGGGTCGGCAAGCAGCCGGACCGCCGCGTCGGCGAGCGCGTCGGCGTCCTCGTTGGCGAACAGTTCCCCGGCCGCGCCCTGGTCCAGGACCTGGGCGAAGGCGTCCAGGTCGGAGGCGAGGACGGGGGCGCCCGCGGACATCGCCTCGACCAGGATGATGCCGAAGCTCTCGCCGCCGGTGTTGGGCGCCACGTACAGGTCGATGCTGCGCAGGAAACGCGCCTTGTCCGTGTCGCTGATCATGCCGAGGAACTCGACCC
Source organism: Streptomyces sp. NPDC004629 (assembly GCF_042873595.1). Lineage (NCBI taxonomy): Bacteria > Bacillati > Actinomycetota > Actinomycetes > Kitasatosporales > Streptomycetaceae > Streptomyces > Streptomyces sp. NPDC004629. The sequence continues at coordinate 70,569 of NZ_JBIALO010000005.1, forward strand.
GGGAGCGCAACTCGGCGGGGAGCGTTTCGACGGCCTCCTCCTCGTCGCCGCGTCCGGCCACCAGCAGCCGGGTCCCCGGACGCGCGCCGAGGATCTTCGGCAGGGCCTTCATCAGCACCGGCAGGCCCTTGCGCGGCTCGTCGATCCGGCCGATGAAGCCGATCGTGTCGCCCTGCCACTGCGGTTTCGGCTCGGCGCGGGCGAAGAAGTCGACATCGACGCCGTTGGGGATCACCACCGCGTCCCCGCCCAGGTGCTCGACCAGCGTGCGCCGGGCGTACTCGCTCACCGCGATGCGCGCGCTGATCTTCTCAAGCGCCGCCTGGAGGATCGAGTACGCGGCGATCATCGCGCGCGAGCGGGGGTTGGAGGTGTGGAAGGTGGCCACGATGGGGCCCTGTGCCGCCCAGCAGGTCAAAAGGCCCAGCGACGGCGACGTCGGCTCGTGGATGTGCACCACGTCGAAGGCCCCGTCGTGCAGCCACCGGCGCACCCGGGCGGCCGAGAGGAAACCGAAGTTCAGGCGGGCCACCGAGCCGTTGTAGGGCACGGGCACCGCGCGGCCGGCCGAGACGACGTACGGCGGCAGCGGGGTGTCGTCGTCGGCGGGCGCGAGGACGGAGACCTGGTGACCGAGGCCGATGAAGTACTGGGCCAGGTCCCGGATGTGGAACTGGACGCCGCCCGGTACGTCCCAGGAGTACGGGCAGACGATGCCGATCCTCACTTGGCTCCCTCCGGCGGGTCCAGATCAGCGAGCCACAGGCGTTGCAGCATGTGCCAGTCCTCCGGATGCTCGGCGATTCCCGAGGCGTAGGCATCGGCCAGCGCCTGTGTCATGACAGACGTCTTCTCGGCCCGTGTACCTGTCTCGGGTACCTCGATCGGGGGATGGACCCGGCCCTGCATCACCGGAGAGTCGTCGTACCAGAGCGTGACGGGCAGCAGCAGCGCGCCCGTCTGCTGGGCGAGCAGCGCCGGGCCCGCGGGCATCCGGGCCGGCTCGCCGAAGAAGCCGACCCGCACGCCGGAGGCGGACAGGTCGCGGTCGGCGACCAGGCAGACCAGGCCGCCGTCGCGCAGCCGCCGGGCCAGCGTGCCGAACGCGGAGCCGCCGCTGTGCGGCAGGACCTCCATGCCGAGGCCCTCGCGGTAGGCGACGAAACGGTCGTAGAGCGTCTCCGGCTTCAGGCGTTCGGCGACCGTGGTGAAGGGGGTGCGCAGTGCGGTGGTGACCCAGGCGCCCGCGAGGTCCCAGTTGGCCATGTGCGGCAGCGCGAGGACGACGCCCCGGCCGGCGGCCAGGCCGTCCGTCAGGTGGTGGAGGTCCTTGGGGTCGAAGCCGTTGCTGATCCGCTCGCGGCTCCAGGCGGGCAGCCGGAAGGACTCCATCCAGTAACGCAGGTAGGAGCGCATGCCCGCGCGCGACAACTCGCCAAGGCGCTCTGGGGTCGCGTCGGGCAGCACGCGCGCGTAGTTGCTCTCCAGCCGTCGTACGCCCTTGCCGCGCCGCTTCCAGGCGACGTCGGCCACGGTGCGGCCGAGCCGCACGGCGACCGGCTCGGGAAGCGTCTTGACGGCGCTCCAGCCGAACCCGTACAGGGCGTCGGTCAGCCGCTCCTGAGCGCTCACTTGGCCGCCTCGCTCCCCTGGGACTCGTTGGGGTGGCCGGCCGCCGCGTCCGCCTCGGCGGCCTCCCGGCGGACCGTGACGACGCGCTGGACGAGGGTGACCAGGCTGCCGACGGCGACGATCCACAGGGCGATCGGCAGCAGCCACTGGATGCCCGGCACGCCGAACTTGTGGAAGCCGGCGAAGCCCGCGGCGACCAGCGAGATCACCAGCCGTTCGGCACGCTCGACGAGGCCGTTGACGGCCACCGGGAGCCCGATCGACTCGCCGCGCGCCTTGGTGTACGACACCACCTGGCCGCTGGCCAGGCAGAAGATGGACACCGCACACAGCACATTGTTGTCGCCGTCGCCCGCGTACCACAGGGCGAAGCCGCCGAAGATGGCGCCGTCCGCGACCCGGTCCAGGGTGGAGTCGAGGAAGGCGCCCCAGCGGCTGGAGCGGCCCAGCTGGCGGGCCATGTTGCCGTCGACCAGGTCGGAGAAGACGAAGAGCGTGATCACAACGGTGCCCCAGAAGAACTCGCCCCGGGGGTAGAAGACCAGTGCGCCCGCGACCACACCGGCCGTGCCGATGAGCGTCACCGTGTCGGGGCTGACGCCCCTGCGGATGAGAAACGCGGCGAACGGTGTGAGGACACGCGTGAAGAATGCACGCGCGTACTTGTTCAGCATGGCCTTCCCGACGGTCGGTGTCGCCGCGCGGCCCTGCTGGCCGCCGGCTGGCCCATCGTAGCCACGCGCGCGGGTGCCCGACGGCCGGGCACCCGGACCCGCGCGGAGATCGGCCACCGGGCCGCAACTCCCGGCGGGCGTCGCGATCACGTCGCTTGTATGGACGCACCGTGACGGGAGTGGAAAGCTCGAATAACCGCGGGCGTCGCCGGAGCCGCCACCGCACGCGGCTCACGCGTGTCCCGCGCCCACTGTGACCTCACCGTGCACGGGAGGCTAGGCCATGGGCGACAAGGCGAACACACACCCTGGGGCCGCCGGCAGGGCTACGGCGGCCGACCACCCCGCGTCCGTACGGAATGTGGTGCTGGTCGGCCACTCCGGATCGGGCAAGACCACCTTGGTGGAGGCTCTCGCGCTGGCCGCGGGAGCGGTGAACCGGGCGGGCCGCGTGGAGGACGGCGGCACCGTCTCCGACTACGACGAGATCGAGCACCGGCAGCAGCGTTCCGTACAGCTGTCGCTGGTGCCCGTCGAATGGGACGGTTTCAAGATCAATCTTCTGGACACCCCGGGGTACGCCGACTTCGTCGGAGAGCTGCGGGCCGGTCTGCGCGCCGCGGACGCGGCCCTCTTCGTGGTGTCGGCCTCGGACGGCGTGGACGGCTCGACCCGGATGGTGTGGGAGGAGTGCGCGGCCGTCGGCATGCCGCGGGCCATCGTCATCACCCATTTGGAGGCGGCACGCGCGGATTTCGAGGAGATGACGCGGGTGTGCGCTGAGGTGTTCGGCGCGGCCGACCCGGACGCCGTGCTCCCGCTCTACCTGCCGCTGCGCGGGGCGCGGGCCGCCGACGGGCACGCGCCCGTGACCGGGCTGATCGGACTGCTGTCGCAGCGGCTGTTCGACTACTCCTCCGGGGAGCGCAAGGAGTCCGAGCCGGGCCCCGACCTGCTGCCGCAGATCGAGGACGCCAGAAACCGGCTGATCGAGGGGATCATCTCCGAGAGCGAGGACGAGACCCTGATGGACCGCTATCTAGGCGGTGAACAGGTCGACGTCAAGACGCTGATCGACGATCTGGAGCGGGCCGTCGCGCGCGGGGCGTTCTTCCCGGTGCTGGCCGCCGCGCCCGCCGCCGAGGGCGCCCGCCAGGGGCTCGGCACGGTCGAACTGCTGGATCTGGTCACCCGCGGCTTCCCGACCCCGCCGGAGCACGCGGTGCCGGAGGTCACCACGATCGACGGCAGGCCGCGCGAGCTGAAGCCGTGCGATCCCGACGGGCCGCTGGTCGCCGAGGTCGTGAAGACCTCCTCCGACCCCTATGTCGGCCGGGTCTCCCTGGTCCGCGTCTTCTCCGGGACGCTGCGCCCCGACGAGACGGTGCACGTCTCCGGGCACGGGCTGGCCGACCGCGGCCACGAGGACCACGACGTCGACGAGCGGATCGGCGCCCTGTCCACGCCGTTCGGCAAGCAGCAGCGGCCGGTGACGCACGCCGTCGCGGGCGACCTGGCATGCGTGGCGAAGCTGGGCCGCGCGGAGACCGGGGACACGCTCTCGGCCAAGGACGATCCGCTGCTCGTCGAGCCGTGGCAGATGCCCGACCCGCTGCTGCCGCTCGCCATCCAGGCGCACAGCAAGGCGGACGAGGACAAGCTCTCGCAGGGCCTGGGCAGGCTGGTCGCCGAGGACCCGACGATGCGTCTGGAGCAGAACCAGGACACGCACCAGGTGGTGCTGTGGTGTCTGGGCGAGGCGCACGCGGACGTCGCCCTGGAACGGCTGCGCAGCCGGTACGGCGTCCAGGTCGACGTGGTGCCGCACCAGGTGTCCCTGCGGGAGACGTTCGCGACCCGGTCCGCCGGGCGCGGACGGCATGTGAAGCAGTCCGGCGGGCACGGGCAGTACGCCATCTGCGAGATCGAGGTCGAGCCGCTGCCGGGGGGCTCGGGCATCGAGTTCGTGGACAAGGTGGTCGGCGGCGCCGTGCCGCGGCAGTTCATCCCGTCGGTGGAGAAGGGCGTAAGGGCCCAGGCCGCCAAGGGAGTTGCGGCCGGCTATCCGCTTGTCGACGTGCGGATCACGCTGCTGGACGGCAAGGCGCACTCGGTGGACTCCTCCGACGCCGCGTTCCAGACGGCGGGCGCGCTGGCGCTGCGGGAGGCCGCGGCGGACGCCACGATCCATCTGCTGGAGCCGGTGGCCGAGGTGTCCGTCCTGGTCGGCGACGACTACGTGGGCGCCGTGATGAGCGACCTGTCGGGGCGGCGCGGGCGGGTGCTGGGCACCGAACAGGTGGGCACGGGCCGGACGCTCGTCCGGGCCGAGGTGCCCGAGTTCGAGATCGGCCGGTACGCGGTCGACCTGCGGTCCCTCTCGCACGGCACGGCACGCTTCGGCCGCTCGTACGCCCGGCACGAGCCGATGCCGGTGCAGATCGCGGAGAAGATCCGCGCGCAGGCGAAGGAGGCCTCGTAGAGGGCCGGTTGACAGTCCGCCGCCGGCTTCGATGAGGTCACGTGGCCGGCGGTGGACGCGGTGGTCTCCTTCGCGCGCCTGCGCCGCGCGCGGGCCGGAGGGGTGCCGGTGCCGGGCGGCCGAGCGCGCGAAGGCCCGGCAGAGCTGGGCGCGTTGGGCCGCTCGTCCTGGGCCGAGGCGTTCGGGGAGGTTGGCGGCCAGGAGGTGTCTTTGGCCGGTCCGCCGACGGATGTCGGTGGCTGCGGATACGCTGATCACCTGATCAGGTCGTGCCGAATCCGCACGACGGCCTGTTCAACAGGTGTGCGGAGCAAGGAAGTCGGGAAGGCCGCAGAAGCGACACCGGCGGCGATCGGGGGCGGGCATGTCGATTGGAACCGAGTGGGACGGACCACAGGTACCCATCGCGGGCGACGGAAGCCAGGCGGCGACCTACGCGCTGGCCTCGGCCGCCTACCGGGACAGCGCGATGGAGGAGATCAAGAAGGCCGACAACGAGTGGCACCAGTCCACCGTCAAGGCCGGCCGGATCGCCCTGTTCAAGCCGAATCTGGGCGAGGCCTTCTCACGGGCCGTGGCCGACCGCATGCTCGGCTCCGGGCGCAAACCGCTGATCCAGTCCTTCGGTTCCGAACCGCAGGTCGTCGTGGAGCACTGCCTGGCGGCCAACAACATCCGCCGCACCCGTGACAACCAGCTCAGCACCGTGATGGTGCTGTGCGGCCTGCTCGTCCTGCCCGGCCTCCTGATCTGGCTACTGGTCTTCCAGCTGCGTACGTTCATGGCCAAGCGGGACGCCAAGCGCGCCGGGGCGCTCGCCACCGCCCTGCTCGTCGCGGTCGGCGCGGTCGTCCTGATCTTCCTGATCCGCATGCCGTTCACCGGGTTCTGGGGCTGGTACGCGCGCGCGGCGGCCGTCCTGCCGGTGCTCGGCTGGTTCTGGGCCCGGCGGATCTGCGAGGGCGCGGCGAAGGACCTGCGGGCCCGCTGGGACGGCCTGCTCTCCGGCACCAGCGTCGGCGCCAAGGTCCCGGAGGCCGTGCCGAGCAGCCCGGGCGAGACGGCCGCGGAGCAGTTGCGCCAGTCCCTGGCCCGGCTCAGCGCCGAGCAGCAGTCCAACTCGGTCTTCTACGCCGGGCCCAAGGGCATACTCGGCATGGGCACACGCTGGGGCAGCTGGCAGCTCGCCGAGGACCTGCTGCCCGCCGACCCCACCCGGGAGATCCACCCGTTCCGCAGCTGGGACGTCATCCGCGCGATCCACGACCAGTTGGGGATGCTGGAGCGCGGCCCGCTGAACACCGGTGGCTTCCCGAAGCCGTCCATACGCCACTGGATCGTCACGCCGATCGGCGAGAACGCGAAGGCGGTCTCCCGTCCGGAGGGCGCGGACGTCGAGGCGTTCCAGGTCAAGCCGCACGCGATACAGGAGATCTGCAACAAGCAGCAGTTCGGCAGCGGCGACCGGCACTACCTGGGCGTGCAGTGGACGCTGTGGGACGGGCAGTTGATCATCACCATGCTGATCACGGTCACCGTGCTGCACCAGACGCTGCGCATCGAGGTGACGGGGCATGCGCTGGGGCCGGTGCACTCGCTGTTCACCTCCAAGCCGGAGGCCCCGAAGAAGGAGGTCACCAAGTCCTTCAAGCCGTGGGAGACCCGGTCGATCAATCTGCCGCTGGTCGGCACCGACGAGGTGGTGCGGCTCGCGGCGAGGGCACCGCTCACCTGGTACCCGCCGCTGCTGAACTGGCTGGGCGGCTCGCTGGGCCTGCCCGAGCCGTTCGGTCTGCGGCACGCGTGGGCGGACAAGCCGTGGCGGCACCGGTTCATGGCCGACGACGCGCTGCGCGCGGCGGCGCCGGTGCTGCGGGTGGTGCACACCGCGGCGATCCGGGTGCTGACGGAGCACGGCGTGGACACGGACAAGTTCGGCGCCCGTTCGGCGTTCCTCAGCACGAACGTGCAGGACCCGTCGCCGCGCAAGGCCGATCTGTACGACGCGTAGCGCCCACCGGCCGGCGCCTCAGGGCGTCGGCCAGGACTGCGCCAGCATGGTGCGCGTGTCGGCCAGCAGTTGCGGCAGCACTCTTGTGTGGCCGACCACCGGCATGAAGTTGGTGTCACCGCCCCAGCGGGGCACGATGTGCTGGTGGAGGTGGGCGGCGATGCCGGCGCCCGCGACGGCGCCCTGGTTCATGCCGATATTGAAGCCCTGGGCGCCCGACGCGGTGCGCAGCGCCGTCATCGCCTGCTTGGTCAGCTCGGCCAGCTCCGTGGTCTCCGGGCCGGTCAGATCGGTGTAGTCGGCGACGTGCCGGTAGGGCACGGTCATCAGGTGGCCGCCGTTGTACGGGTACAGGTTGAGCACCGCGTACACGTGCTCGCCGCGGCGGACGATCAGCCCGTCCTCGTCGGACTTGGCCGGGATCGCGCAGAAGGGGCAGCCGTCGTCGGCCCCCGGACCGGTCGGCTTGTTCTCGCCCTGGATGTAGGCCATCCGGTGGGGCGTCCACAGGCGCTGGAACGCGTCCTGCGTCCCCACTCCGATCTGCTGCTCCGGCTCACTCGTCATGCTACGCAGCATATGGCTTCGCCCGTTCGCGGCGTGTCGTCGGGGTTGCGGCGCCCGGCTCCCGGGCGAAGCTGGGCCGGTGCACGACGACAGCCCCGCAGATCACTGGGAGCGCCGCGCGGAGGTCCCGCTCGCCGTGGCGTCGCTGATCTTCCTCGGCGCGTACGCGGTCCTGGTGCTGGGGCCCGGCGTCGGCACCGGGTGGCGCCGTCTGTGCCAGGCAGCGCTCTTCGCGGCCTGGGCGCTGTTCGCCGTGGACTACGCGGTGCGCTGGCGGCTGAGCGGACAGCGGCTGCGCTTCGTGCGGGCGCACTGGCTGGACACGCTGGTGCTGCTCCTGCCGCTGCTGCGCCCGCTGCGCGTGGTCCGGCTCTACGAGGCGGTGCAGCACCGGCACGGCCGGCCCCGGCTGGCGCTGCACGCACGCGTGATCGTGTACGCGGGCCTGTCCGCCGCGCTCCTCGGCTTCTCCGGCGCGCTCGCCGTCTACCAGCAGGAGCGCGGGGCGCCCGATACGACGATGCAGACGTTCGGGGACGCCCTGTGGTGGACCTGCGCGACACTGAGCACCGTGGGTTACGGGGACGTCGTCCCCGTGACCCGGCTGGGGCGGACGATCGCGGTGGGCCTGATGGCCGGCGGTCTCGCCCTGCTCGGCGCGGTCACCGGGTCGTTCTCGTCCTGGATGCTCCAGGTCTTCTCACGCGAGGCCGACGAGCGGCCCCCGAGGAACTGAACCCGTTCGGGGGCCGTCGCGCGGGTCCGCTCAGACCTGTGCCCGCTCCTCCACGACCTTCACGATCTTGGCGATGGCCTCGTCGATCGGGATGCCGTTCTCCTGCGAGCCGTCGCGGTAGCGGAAGGACACCGAGCCGTTCGACATGTCCTCGTCGCCCGCGATGATCATGAACGGTACCTTCTGCTTCTGCGCCGTCCGGATCTTCTTCTGCATCCGGTCCGAGGACGAGTCCACGTCGACGCGCAGCCCCTTCTTGCGGGCCGCTGCGGCGAACTTCTCCAGGTACTCGACGTGCGCGTCGCCGATCGGGATGCCCACCGCCTGCACCGGCGCCAGCCAGGCCGGGAAGGCGCCCGCGTAGTGTTCGAGGAGCACCGCGAAGAAGCGCTCGATGGAACCGAACAGGGCGCGGTGGATCATGACCGGGCGCTGCTTGGAGCCGTCGGGGCCGGTGTACTCCAGATCGAAGCGCTCCGGCAGGTTGAAGTCGAGCTGGATCGTCGACATCTGCCAGGTGCGGCCGATGGCGTCGCGTGTCTGCACGGAGATCTTCGGGCCGTAGAAGGCGGCGCCGCCCGGGTCCGGCACGAGCGGCAGGCCCTGCTTCTCGGCGACCTGGCGCAGCGTCTCGGTGGCCTCCTCCCAGACGTCGTCGGAGCCGACGAACTTCTCCGGGTCCTTGGTGGACAGCTCCAGGTAGAAGTCGCTCAGGCCGTAGTCGCGCAGCAGGCCGAGGACGAAGGTGAGCGTCTTGTCCAGTTCCTCGGACATCTGCTCGCGGGTGCAGTAGATGTGCGCGTCGTCCTGGGTGAAGCCGCGGGCCCGGGTCAGGCCGTGCACGACGCCCGACTTCTCGTAGCGGTACACGGTCCCGAACTCGAAGAGCCGCAGCGGCAGTTCGCGGTAGGAACGGCCGCGCGCGTCGAAGATCAGGTTGTGCATCGGGCAGTTCATGGGCTTGAGGTAGTAGTCCACGCCCTCGTCGAGCTGCATGGGCGGGTACATGCCCTCGGCGTACCAGTCCAGATGGCCCGAGGTCTCGAAGAGCTTCCCCTTGGTCGCGTGCGGGGTGTAGACGAACTCGTAGCCCTCTTCCTCGTGGCGGCGCCGCGAGTAGTCCTCCATCACGCGGCGGACGATGCCGCCCTTCGGGTGGAAGACGGCGAGGCCGGAGCCGATCTGCTCCGGGATGGAGAACAGGTCGAGTTCGCTGCCCAGCTTGCGGTGGTCGCGCTTCTCGGCCTCGGCGAGGAAGTCGAGGTACGCCTTCAGTTCGTCCTTGGACGGCCAGGCGGTGCCGTAGATGCGCTGGAGCATGGGGTTCTTCTCGCTGCCGCGCCAGTAGGCGGCCGCGTTGCGCATCAGCTTGAACGCCGGGATGGCGCGGGTGGAGGGCAGGTGGGGGCCGCGGCAGAGGTCCTTCCAGCACAGCTCGCCGGTCTTGGCGTCCAGGTTGTCGTAGATCGTCAGCTCGCCGGCGCCGACCTCGACGTCCGCGCCGTCGTCGGCGGACGCCGCCCCCTTGATGCCGATCAGCTCCAGCTTGTACGGCTCGTCGGCCAGTTCCTCACGGGCGGCCTCGTCGGTCACGACACGGCGGGAGAACCGCTGCCCCCGCTTCTGGATCTCCTGCATCTTCTTCTCGACGGCCTTGAGATCCTCCGGAGTGAACGGCTTCTCGACGTCGAAGTCATAGTAGAAGCCGTCCTTGACGGGCGGGCCGATGCCCAGCTTGGCCTCCGGGAACAGCTCCTGCACGGCCTGCGCCATGACGTGCGCGGTGGAGTGGCGCAGGATGTTCAGACCGTCCTCGGAGGAGATCTCGACGCCCTCGACGGTCTCGCCGTCCTTGACCTCGTAGGCGAGGTCCTTCAGCTCTCCGGCCACCCGGGCGGCGATGATCGAGCGCTCGCCGGCGAAGATCTCGGCGGCCGTAGTGCCCGTCGTCACCGTGCGCTCTTCCCGCTCGGAATCGCGTTGGATGATCACACGGACGTCTGACACCGGTCTCTCCTGACTGCTGGTGGATGCGGGCGCCGTACCAGGAGCGCGCGCAATAGGGGATCGTACCGACCCGGGCCCGCCCACGGCGAAACGGTGGCCCTGTGTGAGGGGCCGCCCCCGGTCAGTCGCAGTCGTCGCCGCTGCACGCCTCCTCGAAGAAGTCGAGATCCTCCTGAAGGGACTTCATCAGACGGTCCCGCTCGGCCTCGTCCACCTGCACCGGTACCACCCCGAGCGCGCCGGACAGCCGGCGGAACCCGCCCCGGCTCTCCAGCCGGCCGTGCACCCGCACCGGCAGCCCGACGAGGTGCGCGTGCCCGGCGATGCGGTAGTCCTCCTCGTCCAGGGTGACCCGGACGTGCGGCACCTCGGCACCCGATATCACCCGCAGTCGTACGGTGCCGGCGCCGCGCGGGCCGGAGCGCCGCAGGCGGACCACGGTGCCGGTGACCCGGACCGGAACGGAGGGCTCGTCGCGCAGATAGCGCTTGCCGGCCTCGCGCAGCACGGGCAGGTCGCCGGGCGAGAACTCGACGGGCTCGGCGGCGCTCGCGCAGTCCTCGGGTGCCTGGGCGGCGGGCGCCCATTCGACGGCGATCCGGGCGCCCTCGGTGCCGCGGACGAGGGCCACCAGCGCCTCGGTCAGCTCGCGGCTGACGCCGGCCTCGACGGCCGCGTCGAAGGCGTCCATGCCGCCGGTGGCCCGCTGGTAGTCGATTGCCTCACGGGCGGCGTACAGGGCCTGGTGCAGGCGTACGCACAGGGGGCGTCCGGTGCCCACCGGGACGAAGGCGGTGAGGTGGCCGCCGGCCGCCGGTCCGACCAGGACGTCCGCCAGTGCCGCGGCGGCCGACCGGCGGTGCCGGGCGCCGTAGTAGCCCGCGCGCCCGCGGCCGGCGAGCGCGCCCGCGAGCAGCATCTGCCGGGCGGCGGTGCGCAGTTGTTCCTCGGCCGTCCAGGGCGTGGCACCCGCCGGGCCGCCCGGCACGTCCCGCCACCAGTGGATCTCGTCGCTGGGCATGGCGAGCCCGACGAGCACCTCGCGCGCGGAGGGCGTACCGCTGCGGGAGAGCGCGACAAGCGCCTCGCCGAGCAGGTCCTCGCTGTCGGGGAAGGCCCGGCTCTCGGGCACCAGCAGGCTGGTCCCGCCGCCGCCCGGTCCCGGTGGGGTCCAGCGGCCGTACCGTCCGGCGGCCCCGCCGCGGCGCTGCCAGCCGTGCCGGTGCAGCAGGGCGCTGAGCACCGCGGGGTCGACGGTGGCGGGGTCGGGCCCGGCGGGCTCGGGCCGGTGGATCCCGCGGGCGTCGACCGGGTGCGGCCTGACCTCCCGCAGCGGCTCGTCGGCCGGACGGTGCCTCATGGTCTGCCTCCCGTCCCGACCCGCGTCATGATCTCGCACAGCGCCCGGTCGTCGAAGATGCGCGTGGTGGGGATGCGCACGGTGGTCCGGTGCCGGCCGGTGACCGGGTGGCCCGCCAGGTTCACCCAGTAGCAGCAGTGCCGCAGGTCGAGCCGGTCGTGGCTGGCGCGCAGCCAGTCCTCCTGGGAGCGCGGGACGAGCATCACGACCAGGATCTTGTGCACCGAGACGGGGGTTCGGGCGAGCTTGCGCAGGTGGTCGTTGTCGAGGGTGAAGGAGAAGAACCGGCCCGGCGGGTTGGGCGCGATCTGGTAGGTGCACTTGAGCTGCACCTTGATGGTCACCTCGTCGTCGACGGTGTGTCCGGGCGCGCTGTGACTGACGTGCCAGTCGATGCCGTTGTCCGGGAACGGCTGGGACAGCGAGCAGCCCGCCGCGGCGGCGACCGCGTGCAGATAGCCGACCTGCAGTGTCTCCATGCAGGCGGTGGTGGCGAGTGTGCCGCGATGGGGGCCCGTACGTTCGCGTTCGGGCAGCAGCCCGCCCCGCTCGGGCTGCGCTATCGCCATGACCAACAGCCTTCCAAGCCAAGTGTTTTCCCGCAACGAGCCGCTGAACTGCAAAGACCCGTACTCCTGTTGTGTCCTTGCGGCGTAGTGCGCAAACGGCCCGGGTATCACCAAACAGGCAGAAGACGGGTCGTCATCTGCCGTGGGTGAACGAGGAGTTGTGTGGGCATGACGTGCTGGTACGAGGGACCCCTGGCCGCCTTCGACACGGAGACCACGGGCGTGGATGTCGAGACCGACCGGATCGTGTCGGCCTCCGTCCTCGTCCAGGACGCGCCGGGCACCCGGCCCCGGGTGACCCGCTGGCTGGTGAACCCGGGCGTGCCGGTGCCGCGGGCAGCGACGGCGGTGCACGGGCTGACGGAGGAACACCTGCAGCGCAACGGCCGCTGGCCGGCGCCGGTGATGTTCGAGATAGCCGAGGAGTTGGCGGGGCACGCGGCGCTGGGCCGGCCCCTGGTGGTGATGAACGCGCCGTTCGATCTGACGTTGCTGGACCGGGAGTTGCGCCGCCATCGGGCGTCGTCGCTGGACCGCTGGTTCGAGTCGGCGCCGCTGCTGGTCCTGGATCCGCGGGTGCTGGACAAGCATCTGGACCGCTATCGCAAGGGCCGCCGGACGCTGACCGATCTGTGTGCGCACTACGGTGTGGCGCTGAAGGGCGCGCACGACGCCGCCGCGGACGCGCTGGCCGCGCTGGGCGTCGTACGGGCGCTCGGACGGCGCTTCGCGACCCGGCTGGAACGCCTGTCCCCGGCCGAGTTGCACACGCTGCAGACGAGCTGGCACGCGGCGCAGGCCCGAGGTCTTCAGGCATGGTTCGCGCGCAGCGGCTCGGGCGAGGCGGTGAGCACGGACTGGCCGCTGCGTCCGGAACTGCCGAGGGCCGCCTGAAGCACGACGACGGCGACGGGGCCCGCATCGGATGCGGGCCCCGTCGCCGTCGGGCTGTGGGCGATACTGGGTTCGAACCAGTGACCTCTTCGGTGTGAACGAAGCGCTCTCCCACTGAGCTAATCGCCCGGGAACGCACTGAACAATACAGGCCCCGGCGGGATTCGTTCAAACCGCTCGGAGGTGCCCGAGCAGGCCGCGCCGGCCGGCCCGCATCATCAGCCGGTGGTTGACACGGAAGAAGGGCCGTCCGGGGACGGCCAGTCGCCGCAGCAGCGGCTTGGTGACGACGACGGCCTGGTCGTAGCGGACGAGGGTGCCGGCGCCGCGGGCGGTGACGGTCCAGCGGGCCCAGCCCTCGATGTCCCCGGTCAGGGCGACCTCCAGCACGCCGGCGGCGGGGTCCCGCCGTGCCGCGCGCGCGGTGAACGTCATCTCGTAGGGCAGGACGGAGCGGATGGTGATGACGCCGGTGGTGTCGTCGAGCCGGCTCACCGTGCGCACCTGGGGCCACCAGCGCGGATACTCCTCGGCCCGCTCCAGCGCCTCGAAGACGGCGGCGGGCGGCGCGGGCAGGGGCCACCGGCTGCGGAAGCGGTAGTGGGTCCAGTCCATGGGCGGAGTCTGCCCGTGGGAGTCATCTGAGTACGCGTACTCATGCCGGACGGGGTGAGGTGGGCCACACTCCTCGGTACGAGCGCCGCCGCCCGTGCGACGGCGCTCCCCCTCGTCCGCTGCGCGGGCATCCCGTCGCCCAGCAGCGCCGGGTTCCCGATCAAGGGTGGCCGGTCCGGTCAGCCGCTCCGTCTTCCACGGCGCGGACTCGGTGTAGCCCTCGGAGGCGTAGCAGGACTGCACGGCGCGGGCACGGCGGTGCCGTCCGGGGCGCGAACGTCTGGTCCTCCCGGTACGCGCCCATCGGCCAGGGCACGCCGACGGTGGAGCCGGGAGCGGCGCCGAGGCCGCCGTCCTCCAGCCAGTCCAGGGGCACCGGGTCCGATCAGAGGCATGACAGACAGGGGCGCACTGCCGGCGGCGCCGGGTGGTACCGCCGGTCAGCGGCGGCGGTAGCGCTCCTCCACGGCGACGGCCGCCGCGGCGACCGCCCCGAGCACGGGGACCGCGAGCGGCGCGATGAGCAGGGCGCAGCAGCCGACGAGCACCGCTCCGCCGACCAGCAGGAAGGAGCCGGCCGGGTCGAGGACGGTGCGCCGGGCGGCGCCGGCGAGCAGCGTGCGCCAGCTCTCGCCGGGCGCCCAGAGCGCCGCCGCGCGCAGCCCGGCCACGGCGAGGCCGATCAGCGCGAAGAGACCGACGGCGCCGACGAGCAGCCCGCCGGGCAGCCCGGCCCGCACGGTCTGGACGTCCACCCAGGCCAGCGCCGCCGCGACCCACCCGGCGACCCCGACGGCCCAGCCGCCGCCGAGGGCCGCCCGGAAGTCGGCCACGAACTCCCGCAGGCCGCCGCGCCGGTGCGCGGTACGGCGGCGCAGATGGGAAGTCGCCATCCCATCGATCAAGTACCGCTGGAAGGCGAGGAAGAACAGCAGCACGGGCAGCAGCGCGACCAGCGACATGGCGATCATGCCGCCGTAGTCGGCGGCGACGCCGTCGGAGTCGCGGAACATCATCAGGCCGAGCGAGACGGTGTACTTGCCGGGCTCGTTGAGGTAGATCAGCGGTCCCATGAAGTCGTTCCAGGCGTTGATGAAGGTGAAGATCGCGCTGGTGATGAGTGCCGGGCGGCACAGCGGCAGCACGATCGACCAGTAGATCCGCAGGTGCCCGCAGCCGTCCAGGCGGGCCGCCTCGTCCAGTTCGCGGGGCAGGTTGCGCATGAACTGCACCATCAGGAAGACGAAGAACGCCTCGGTGGCGAGGTACTTGCCGATCAGCAGCGCGTGGTACGGCAGCAGGAGGGTGCCGATCATCAGGGAGAACAACAGGTTGCGCCCGGCGAACCGGATGCGCGCGAGCGCGTACGCGGTCAGCGAGCAGGAGATCAGCACGCCGGCGAAGGAACCGAGCGCGTAGTAGAGGGAGTCTGGAAGAACGTCCAGATCGGGATGTCCGCCGCGATGCCGTCCGCGAGGCCCTTGAAGTTGGACAGGATCGGGTCGGCCGGGAGCAGCGTGAGGCTGTTGATGATGTCCTTGCTCGGCTTGAACGAGGCGCCGATGACCCAGACGACCGGATAGAGGATGACCGCGAGGATCACCAGGGCGCCGAGATGCCAGGCGAGGGAACCGGCGCGCCCCGGGTGCGCCGCCCACGGCCTGCCGGCGGCCTGAGGCGTCCCCTGATCGAGCGGAGCCGGGAGACGGGGAGAGGTCATCGGGCCGCCTCCTCGTAGTGCACCCACTTCTTCTGCGACCAGAACATCGCGGAGGCGAAGCCCATCTGGGCGTTCTTGGACCCCTGTTGGTACAGATAGCAGGTGCCGGAGGTAGAGGTCGTACAAGTACATGATGGTGAAGTAGCCGGTGTCACCGGGGGTCTTCGTCCTGTCGTGAATGGTCTTCAGGGCCTTGAAGTACTCGACCCAGGTCCAGCCCGGCCGCGCTTCCACCCCGGCCTTCTCGAAGACCTTCTTGTCGACGACGAGGGACATGGTGTTGGAGCCGACGGGCACACCGAGCTGTTTCCCGTCCACCTCGCCCACTTTCGTGACGCCGGCGCGGAAGTGATCCAGGCTCAGATTCCCTGACTGCGCCTGTGACTTGAGGTCGAGGAGAACGCCTCTCTTGTCGTACTTCCGAAGGAATCCGACGGCATTCTGGAAAACGTCCGGTGGATTTCCGCCGGCGGCCTGCGTCTGGAACTTCTCCCAGAACTATTGATACGTCTGGAAGTCCGTCTTGACCTTGATCTTCGGATACTTCTTCTCGAAGAGTGCAATGGTCCGGTTGATCCTCTTGGCCCGTTCCTCGGCGCCCCACCACGAATAACGGATCGTCACCGTGCCGTTCCCGGAGCCGCCGCCGCCCCCGCACCCGGTCGTCGCGGCCGGCCCCAGCGGCAATGACTCGGACAGGAATATCTCAGGGCCCCGCCCGGCACCCCGGGGGCACGTCCGCGGGCCGATGCCGCACCACCTGGACGAGGCCGCAGGTCGCGCACGTGCGGCCCACGGGCCGAACACAACGGCCTGGACGATCTTCGGCCGGAGGCGGCCGGGCAGCGCCCCGCGGGCCGCGCCGCATGTCCGTCGGCCGGCCGCCACCGGGGCGTGCGGGGGACGGATGTGGGCGGAGACGACGACGGCCCGCCTGCACTGTCGCAGACGGGCCGCCGACCCGGGTGGGCGATACTGGGTTCGAACCAGTGACCTCTTCGGTGTGAACGAAGCGCTCTCCCACTGAGCTAATCGCCCCGGGCGCAGGAAGAAGATTACCCCATGTCAGGGAATGCCTCGGACCGCGGCGCAGCGGCGCCGGGAGCCGGGGCGGCACCCGCCCGCCGGATCACTGGTCCTTGATCTTCCAGGGCATCACGATGCCGAACTTCCAGACGTAGATCGCGAGCAGCACCGCCACGATCACCAGGCCGATCACCGTCAACGTGATGTTGCGGCGGCGCACCTTGGGATCGAGCGCCCGCTGGGCCGCCTCGGTCACTTTCCGTTTGGTCCAGCGGAGCACGAGCTGGGCCCAGACGAACTCGGTCGCCCAGATCGCCATGCCACCGAAGATCACCACCCAGCCGGGTCCGGGCAGCGGCAGCATGATGATGCCGGCCACCACCACCGCGAGGCCGACGACGAAGACGCCGACCTGCCAGCTCACGTGCAGGACGCGACGTGCCTTGATGAACTCCGGCGCCCGCGACCCAAGGCCCCGCTCCTGCGGCGCGCCCGCCATCTCGGACTCCGTCTCGGCCGGGCCGGAGACCGTGGCGGCCTCGCCCGACCTGTCACTCCCCGTACTCATACGACCAAACCCTACCCGAGTGAAACCGGTCACCGGAATGGCGGTGACCCTCGCTCGCGTTCTCGGCCGGAAGAGGTACCTAAAGACACGCAAAACACTCAGAGGGGTTTACAACGGCACCGTAGGTGGCATGTCGATTTCGCCGACGTGCGAATCCCCGAGCGCACACTGAGCGAAAGGCCCTGGCGCTTATGAACACCACGGTCAGCTGCGAGCTGCACCTGCGCCTCGTTGTGTCGAGCGAGTCCTCCCTGCCTGTCCCCGCAGGCCTGCGGTACGACACGGCCGACCCCTACGCCGTGCACGCCACCTTCCACACCGGAGCCGAGGAGACCGTCGAGTGGGTGTTCGCCCGCGACCTCCTCGCCGAGGGCCTGCACCGGCCCACCGGCACCGGCGACGTCCGCGTCTGGCCCTCCCGCAGTCACGGCCAGGGCGTCGTCTGCATCGCCCTCAGCTCCCCGGAGGGGGAGGCGCTGCTGGAGGCCCCCGCGCGGGCCCTGGAATCCTTCCTGAAGCGAACCGACGCCGCCGTGCCGCCCGGCACGGAACACCGGCACTTCGATCTGGATCAGGAGCTCTCGCACATCCTGGCGGAGAGCTAGGCCGCCCTCGAAGCAGCCCGGCGCCGTCCACTCGGGGAGACGGCTCGGGCCAAGACAACCGCATACGGCGTGGCCGAAGCCGCCGCCGCGAGCCGTCGCGGCGGCGGCTTCGGTGTGCCCGGACCGGTCCGGCGGCGCTCCGGGCCGAGGGCCCGCGGGAACCGCGATGCGCAGGGAGCCGTTCTTCCGGCTACCGGCCAACTACCATCGGCCAGCATCGGCGGGCACCCGCCCGACCCTCACGCCAGGGAGCGAAACGTGCTGATCACCCATGACACCCGGTGCGCGCTCGACACGGTGGTGGATCTGGTGAACACCGTGCCGGAGGACGACGCGGCGCCGGACGGGCTGCCGGACGTTGCGACGCTCCATGATTTCGTACGAAAACACGAAATCAGCGATGTCGGGGTGCTCTCCGAGTTCGACCTGTCGGCGGTGCGCAAGGTCCGCGGGCGGTTCGCGGGGATCTTCGCGGCCCCGGACGCCCGGGCCGCCGCAGGGATGATCAACGAGCTGGTCGCGGCGGCGGGGACCACCCCGCGGCTCACGGACCACGACGGCTACGACTGGCATGTGCACTACTTCGCGCCGGGCGCCTCCGTGGCGGACCATCTCGCCGCCGACTGCGGGATGGCGCTCGCGTTCTTCGTGGTCGCCGGAGAGCAGGAGCGGCTGCGGCGCTGCGAGGCGCCCGACTGCCGACGGGCCTTCGTCGACCTGTCCCGCAACCGCTCGCGCCGCTACTGCGACAGCCGTACCTGCGGAAACCGGCTGCATGTGGCCGCGTACCGGGCCCGCCGCAAGGAGGCGACGGGCTGACCGCGCCCGGCGGATTCCCGTTCCGGCCACCCGACGGGATCCCGTCCTGGCCGTCCGCCCGTGCTCCGGGTTCCCGGCGCCGCCGGCCCGGCAGCGTTCCGGGGGCCGGTCACCGCGGGTTTGTGCGTGTGAGTCGTCGAGGCCGGTCGCCGCGGGGGTTCGAGGCCGGACCGCCGGGGCCTGCTCGATGCCGGTCGTCGCGGGTTCCGGTGCCGGGGTGGCGTCCCGGTGCGTTTCCGCGCTGGGGCGCGGGCCGGTCGGCGACGCCGACGCCCGTCCCGGCGGGTGGCGCCGGGACCGGCGTGTACGACTCACAGCAACAGCAGATCGTGCAGCGCAGCCATGAGGAGCAGACACCCGATCACCGCCAGGAAGATCATCAGCGGTGGCTGGGAAAGGGCGAAAAGGCACCCGCGCGGCTCGTCCTTCGGCGGCGCGGCCTCGCTCTGTGTCGTGTCCAGCATCTCGGGGTGATCATGGCCCAGGTGACGGACCGTTCGCGATCAACACGCCCGGATCATGCGGGAGTTCGCCGAATTCCGTGATGTCCGGTTCGGAACCGCTCGGCTCATGATCACTTCCGGGCGCGGTCCCGACGGACTGTGTCGTTTCAGTGCCGGGGCCGCTGCCGGCTGCCGGGGCTCAAATGCCGTGCTTCTTCAGGATGGCCTCTATGTCGCTGAAGTCGTCCGAGGAGTCGGCGGCGCGAGGCGTCGCGGGCCGGGTCGCGGGGCGGGCCGCCGGGCCCAGTGAGGGCGCCGAGGCGGCAGGGGCCACCGCGTCGGGCTGCGATCCACGGGCGGCCTTGCGCTGCGCGCGGGTACCGCCGCGGCGGCGCTCGACCGCGCGCGTGGTCGCGAACAGGGCCCACGCGGCGCCCAGCACGCCGAAGCCCGCCCACGCGGAGGGGCTGAACGCCGTGTCGGCCAGCCAGCCGACGACCCCCGTCATCACCAGGCCCACGGGGACGAGCGAGTAGGCCGCGATACGGGCGGCGGCGAGGAAGCGCTTGCGGTACGCGGTGACCACCGCGATGCCCAGGCCGGCCGCGGACACGGCGGAACAGACGGTCTCGGCAATCATCCGGTCCTCCTGGCGGGCTCGGGCGGGCGGACCGAAGCACGGGTGCGCTTCGTCCCTTCCATCCTGCACCGTCCCCTCCCCGCGATGCCATGGCCGGGCCCGAGATCAGGGACATCTCCGGGTCGTCTCCTTCGCAGGTGCCGGTCGGCCGCGTACGGCACCGATTCGGTCGTCTGGGCCGCGCCTGGAAGACTGGCGTCCATGAGCGACTCCTCCCCCGCGCCCAGCGACGCCCCCGTGCCCGTGCTCGACGTCTGGTGCGAACTCCAGTGCCCGGACTGCCGCACCGCCCTGGACGACATCCGCGCGCTGCGCGCCCGCTACGGCGAGCGGCTGGAGCTGCGGCTGCGGCACTTCCCGCTGGACAAGCACCGGCACGCCTTCGCCGCCGCGCAGGCCGCCGAGGAGGCGTTCGCCCAGGGACGGGGCTGGGGGTACGTCGAGGCGGTCCTCGGCCGCGTCGCGGAACTGGACCGCGAGGGAGAGCCGCTTCTGGTCCATGTCGCCCGTGAACTCGGCCTGGACGCCGAGGAGTTCGACACCGCGCTGATCGACGGACGGCACATCCTCGTCGTCGACGCCGACCAGGCCGAGGGCAAGGCGATCGGCGTGACCGGCACCCCGACGTACGTCATCGGCGGCGAGCGCCTGGACGGCGGCAAGAGCCAGGAGGGCCTGCGCGAGCGGATCGAGGAGATCGCCGACCGGCTGCTGTCCGCGCGCCCCTGACGGCGCCCGGCGCCGTCGGAGCGTGCCCGATACCCCGGAGGCCGCCGGTCGCCGAGCGCGTCCTCGTGTCTCAGAGCAGGTTCTTGTACAGCGAGTACTCCACCGTCTCGTACCCCAGCGACTCGTACAGCCGCTCGGCCGGTGTGTTGCCCGCGAAGACGTTGAGGGCGAGGACGCGCTGTCCTGCGGCCACCGACTGGGCCTCGGCCAGCAGCATCAGGGCGCGGCCGTGGCCACGGCCGCGGAAGCGCTCGTCGGCCTCCACGTCGAAGACGAACGCCCGGTCACCGGCGACCGACAGCCACAGCGTGCCGACCCCGGTGCCCTCGTGCTCCAGGACGCTGAGCAGGGTGTCCGCGGTGGCCGGGCCGTCCGGCAGGGCCCGCGCGTGGTCCCGTTCCGCCTTGGCCCGTGCCGCGGCCGCGGACACCCCGCGGTCGATCCAGCTCCGCGTGTAGTCCTTGATCGCCTTCTCGATCCAGGGCCCGAACTCGGCCTCGGTCATGGGCCTGCCCCGGCTGCCCGCCGGCAACTCGGGCGGCGCGTCGCCGAGCCGCTTGCACATCCGGCGGTTGCGCTGGACGTAGCCGAGCGCCGTGGCCAGCCGCACCGCGGCCCCGGCCGCCGCGGGCACCGTGATCTCGACGCGCTCGCAGCCCCAGCCGCGCGCGACCTCCTCGGCGGCGAGCACGGCCACCGTGCCGCGGCCACGGCCGCGGTCCGGCTCGTCGATGCGCAACTCGTCGAGCCGGGCCACCGTGGGCCCGAACAGCTCGTGCGTGGCGAGGTGCACGCCGCCGACGGGGCGGCCGTTCACACATACCTGGAAGTGCCGGGACAGCGCCCCGTCAGCGGCCTGCTGGAGCGGCCCGGTCGGCCGCAGGGTCGTGGTCATCACGGATTTTCTACCCCCTGCGGCGCCACGCGTCAGCCCCTTTTGGCGCCGCTAGGGGTCGAGGTCGTCCGCGGACCGCTCCGCGAAGATCCGCATGGCCTTCGCGGTCACCGGTCCCGGCGCGCCGGGCAGGTCACGGCCGTCCACCCGGTGCACCGCCTGGACGTCGCGCAGGGTGGAGGTGAGAAAGACCTCCTCGGCGCGTTCCAGCACGTCCAGCGGCAGGTCGGTCTCCTTCGCGCCGGTCCACTCGACGGTCAGCGCGCGGGTGATGCCGGCCAGGCAGCCGGAGGCCGGCGGCGGGGTGTGCAGCTCGCCGTCCACGACGACGAAGACGTTGGAGCCCGTCCCCTCGCAGAGCTGCCCGACCGTGTTGGCGAACAGCGCCTCGGACGCGCCCTGTCGGACGGCGCGGGCGAGGGCGACGACGTTCTCCCCGTACGAGGTGGTCTTCAGGCCGGTGAGGGCGCCGCGCTCGTTGCGGGTCCAGGGGACGGTGACGACGGCGGTGGTGTCGGGGCGGCGGGTGGTCGCGCCCAGTGCGACCACCAGGGTCGGGCCCTTTCCCCCGCGGTCGGAGCCGAGCGGGCCCTCGCCCGCGGTGTAGGTGATGCGCAGCCGGCCCAGCGGCACCGGGTCGGCCTCCAGGACGGCCGCGCAGGCGCGGCGGACCTCGCCCGGGTCGGGCTCGGGCAGGCCGAGGCCGCGCGCGGAGCGGGCCAGCCGGTCCAGGTGCCGGGTGAGCGCGAACGGCCTGCCACGCACCGCCTTCACCGTCTCGAAGACGCCGTCGCCCACGGTCAGTCCGTGGTCCAGCACGGAGACCCGGGCGGACTCGATGTCCCGCAGGCCGCCGTCGAGCCAGATCTTCACGTCAGGGTTCCTCCCCGCTCGGGTCGTATGCACCCGACGCTATCGCGAGCAGCCGGGACGCCTTCAGTTCGGTCTCCCGCCATTCCGCCTCCGGTTCTGAGCCCCAGGTGATGCCGGCGCCGGTGCCGAAGCGCAGTGTCGCGCCGGGCGCGCCGGACCGGTCGAGCCAGAAGGTGCGGATGCCCACGGCCAGCTCGCCGGTGCCCCGGTCCGCGTCCACCCAGCCGATGCCGCCGCAGTACGGCCCGCGGGGCGCCGTCTCCAGCGCCTCGATGATCCGCAGCGCGCTCGACTTGGGCGCGCCGGTCACCGAGCCCGGCGGGAACGCGGCGGCCAGCAGCTGCGGCCAGCCGGCCCCGGTGCGCAGCCGACCGCGGACCGTGGACCCCAGGTGGACGAGGCCGGGGTGCTTCTCCACGGCGCACAGATCGGGCACGGTCACGCTGCCGGTGGCGCAGACCCGGCCGATGTCGTTGCGGACCAGGTCCACGATCATCACGTTCTCGGCGTAGTCCTTCTCCAGGAGGTCCGCCTCGGTGCGCCCGGTGCCCTTGATCGGCCCGGACTCGACCGTCGCGCCGTCGCGGCGCAGAAACAGCTCGGGCGAGGCGGTGGCGATCTCCACCCCGTGGCCGGGCAGCCGGATGGTCCCGGCGTACGGCGCCGGGTTGCCGCGGGCGAGCAGCGCGGTCAGGGCGTCGACGTCGGCGTCGGGGGCGACGGGCGCGGACAGCACCCGGCACAGGTTGGCCTGGTAGACCTCGCCGGCCGCGATGTGCTCACGGATCCGGCCCACGGCCGCCGTGTACGCGGAGTGGTCCAGGGACGATGTCCACTCCTGGGACGCCGGTCCCCGCCACCGCCCCGCCACGGGGGCCGGTACCGGCTCCGTCCGGACGTCCGCGAAGCGGGCACAGGTCAGCCGGCCCTCGAAGTCGGCCGAGACCGCCCAGAAGCCCGTGGAGTCCAGGGCCGCGGGGTCGTCGGTGACGTCGGTGAGACCGGTGGCGAGACGGTCGCCGAAGCGGGCGAGAGGGGGCAGGCGGGGCACGTGGTCGAGTCTAGGGCGGGTGTCCCGGGGGTGACCCGGGTATGTCCCGCGGGTGCCGTGACCATGTCGTTCGGTGAGCGCAGGGCAGCACGCTGCGCAAACGCGTTTTTGTGCTGGCTCGGGAATCCGCTAGAGTTCAACTCGTCGCCGGGACGCTGACGCCGACCGAAACGACAAGCGGACGTAGCTCAGTTGGTAGAGCGCAACCTTGCCAAGGTTGAGGTCGCGAGTTCGAGCCTCGTCGTCCGCTCGAAGGAACCGGGGGTCGGCCCGATCCCCTACACTCCTGGTGGAGTGGCCGAGAGGCGAGGCAACGGCCTGCAAAGCCGTCTACACGGGTTCAAATCCCGTCTCCACCTCCAAGGACGATTAGCTCAGCGGGAGAGCGCTTCCCTGACACGGAAGAGGTCACTGGTTCAATCCCAGTATCGTCCACTGGATCCGCGAGGATCCCCGCGCGATTAGCTCAGCGGGAGAGCGCTTCCCTGACACGGAAGAGGTCACTGGTTCAATCCCAGTATCGCGCACGCACAGTCGGTGATCGCGAGGTCACAGTCCCGAGGACGATTAGCTCAGCGGGAGAGCGCTTCCCTGACACGGAAGAGGTCACTGGTTCAATCCCAGTATCGTCCACACGCCGAAGCCCCCGGCCGTCTCGTACGGCCGGGGGCTTCTTCATGGGCTCAGCTGGAGAACAGCATGTGGCCGAAGCTCTTGTGACGCTGGTGGCCGTAATGGCCGTGACCGCCGTGCGGGGCGCCCCATGCGGGAGCGGACGGGGCCGGGTACGCCTGCGGGGCGGGCGGGGGCGGCGGGGCCGGCTGGGACCACTGGGACTCCAGGCGGGTCAGCGCCTCCAGTTCTCCGTAGTCGAGGAAGATGCCGCGGCAGCCGCTGCACTGCTCGATCTGAACGCCGTTGCGGTTGTAGGTGTGCATCGGCGCATGGCACTTCGGACACTGCATGGTCGGCTCAACTCCTCGCCGGTCGGTCCTGCTTCGCGGTTCGCCAGGACAGACTCCGCCACGCCCCGGCCGGTTGCAGCCTACGTCGGGAATTCCGGCGCCAACTCGGCGGGTGCGCGGTCCATTCGGGCACAGGCGTCGACGAGGGCCGCCGCCACCTCGTCCAGTGGGCGGTCCGCCGCCAGCGCCTTGGCGACGGCCACGGCGGCGGTCTGCGCGGTGAGGGCGCGGGCCGGGACGTCCAGGGCGGGCCAGGGATCGCCGTGGACGGGGACGGCGGGGCCGCCGGCGGCGCGGTAGGCGGTCAGGAAGCGGGTCCACTCGTCGGGCGGGAGGAGCCCGCAGGCGTACCAGGCGGCGGGGCGCGCCAGGTCCCAGGCCGGTACGCCCACGCCCAGGTCGTCGACGTCGATGAGCCGCCAGGGACCGTCAGGGGCGGGGTGCCGCACCAACTGGCCGAGGTGTACGTCGCCGTGGCAGAGGGCGGCGGGGCCGGGCATGGGGGCCGCCGCGCGCGCCCAGGCCGGGAGGGCTTTCCACGCGCGCAGGACCGGCGGTGCCGCCGGGGTGCCGGCCGTGGCGAGCGCGGCGCCTAGGCGGGTGATCGCGCGGGCGGCCTTGAGCGGGCCGCGCATGGGCGGTGGCGCGGGGGCCGCGCGCAGGGTCGCCGTCACGGGGCCGGTCGCGGGGGTGCGGTGGAGCCGGGCGAGGAGGGTGCCGGCCGCCTCCCACGGCGCCGCGTCGGGGGTGTGCGGGTCGACCGGTGTGCCGTACGGCCAGAGCGTCGCAAGGCGGTCACCGAGGGTGACCGGTGCCGTGCCGAGCGGTGGTACGAAGACGTCCGGCAGGCGGGCGGCGGTGGCGAGACGGGCGTCAAGTCCGGCGCGGTCGGTGTCGGGGGCGTGGGCCTTCGCGACGACGTCCGCGTGCCGTACGACGGTGGCGTCGGGGCGGTCGGCGAGGGTGACGGCCGCTCCGCAGGCGCACGGCGTCCCGTCCGGGTGGGCCGCCCCCCTGGCCTTCGCGGCCAACCGCGGCAGGACGGATACGGTCACGAAGATTCCTCAGGGCCGACGGCTGCTGCCGTGAGCCTACGCGGTGGCCTCGGGCGCGGCGGCCGTACGCAGAAGCCGAAGGCCGACGCCGGCGACGCGGGCACGGCCGGAAAGCCCGCCGACGGGCGCCGGATCGCGGTCGGCCCGGAACGCGGTGGCGGGGTGCGCAGGTGCCGGGGGGTCTCGGGCTTCGATGCGGGCTTCGATGCGGCGGCGTCGCGAAGGACCGTGGAAGCGTCGCGGGGCACGGGCCGTTGAGGGAAGGGGTCTTCCGCGGGCGGGGACGTAGCAGCCGTCCGGGTTCGCCGGTCGGCGGGGGCGTGCGGGCAGAGCAATGCCGGCGCAGCTCCCCAGCTGCGCCGGCATTTGTGCCGTCCGCCGCACCCCCGTCCCCACGGGGTTTCATGGGTGGATGTCCCCGCCCGGACCGCTCTTCCGGGCCTGGGGTCGCCGGTCAGCGCCCCAGCATCACGCCCACGGACGACGCCTGTGTGGCCACCGTCTCCCAGCCGTCGAAGACGACGAGGAGCAGGGCCGCCAGGGGAAGGGCCATCAGCGTCGCCACCAGCGGGTGGCGACGGCCCTGACGGCGGGCACGGAACGCGGTGCGTCCCTGTGTGCGGAGCAGCGTCCGCGGTGCCGTGTAGGCCATGGTCCCTCTCCTGACCGTCTTGGTTGTCCTTGGCAGCGGCGGGCGTCTGACCTCGGGGGACGAGTGCTGCACCCGCCGCTTGACCTCAAATCTAGGGCGGCGGGGCACGCGGGACGTCATGCCGTCGTATCGATTCGCGGGCCTACGGGAGGATGAGCCATCACCCGCTGCGTACTCCCCTGGGTGGAGACGTGGTCCTACGTCTCGGGGTCTTCCCGGAGGGGGCGTCCAAAGTGGTCGCTCTTTTCCGAGTTGTCCTCGCGGGGCACCGGCTGCTCGACCAGGGCGAGGACCCGGTTCGCCATGAAACGTGCGGTGCGCACGACCTTGCCGCTTCTGGTGACTTCGCTCACTTCCACCACCCCACGGTGCACCGCGGTCTCCGCTCGGCGGCCCGCCCTGCTCGCCACCACCTCGTAGGTTCGCGTCGTGTCCCCGGCGTCCACGACTGTCTCCACGCGGTCACCCTTCACCGGTCCAATCCCCCTTGTGTGACGGTCGGTTGGAGTCACAGCCCGGTCAAGGGCTCCGCGCCGGCAAAATCCCTGATCACTCTTCAAGTCCCCCACCGGGCACCGATAATCCGTCGGGCCGAGAGGGCGCGGCCTCTGCGCGTGGGCGGCCGGGGAAACGTAAGCTGTGCCACGTCACACGGACCGGGCAGCGGGGATGAACATGGCGATGATGCGCCTGAGGCGCGAGGACCCGCGTGTCGTCGGCTCGTTCAGGCTTCACAGACGGCTCGGCGCGGGGGGGATGGGCGTTGTCTACCTCGGGTCCGACAAGAAGGGACAGCGGGTCGCGCTCAAGGTGATCCGGCCGGATCTGGCGGAGGACCAGGAGTTCCGGTCGCGGTTCGCGCGCGAGGTCTCGGCGGCCCGGCGGATCCGGGGCGGCTGCACGGCGCGGCTCGTCGCGGCCGATCTGGACGCCGACCGGCCGTGGTTCGCCACCCAGTACGTGCCGGGCCCCTCGCTGCACGACAAGGTCGCCGAGGAGGGGCCGCTCGGGGCCGCCGAGGCGGCGGCCGTCGGAGCCGCCCTGTCCGAGGGCTTGGTCGCCGTGCACGAGGCCGGCGTGGTGCACCGGGACCTGAAGCCGTCCAACATCCTGCTGTCCCCGAAGGGGCCGCGGATCATCGACTTCGGCATCGCCTGGGCGACCGGCGCCTCCACGCTCACGCACGTCGGCACGGCGGTCGGCTCCCCGGGTTTCCTCGCGCCCGAGCAGGTGCGCGGGGCGGCCGTCACGCCGGCCACCGACGTGTTCTCGCTGGGGGCCACGCTGGCGTACGCGTCGACCGGTGACTCGCCGTTCGGGCACGGCAGTTCGGAAGTGATGCTGTACCGGGTGGTGCACGAGGAAGCGCAGTTGCACGGTGTGCCGGACGCGCTCGCCCCGCTCGTGCGGGCATGCCTCGCGAAGGACCCCGAGGAGCGGCCGAGCACGCTCCAACTGTCGTTGCGGCTCAAGGAGATCGCGGCCCGCGAGGCACAGGGTCTGACCGACGTACGGCCGTCCTCGCCGCGTGTCGCCGAGGCGGACCGGCCCACCGGCCGGCTCACCGAGACCTACCCGCAGCCGCAGCGCACCCAGCGCCGCCCGCAGTCCTGGCAGGGCGGTACCCCGATGCCGCGGGGCGGGGCTCCCTCGCGGGGCGGCACACCGTCGCGCGGGGGCGGTGCCGCACGCGGGAACGGGGGCGCCGCGCGGCCCGGCGGTGCACGCCCGACCCCGGCGTCGCGCGGCACGACCCGTTCCGGCAGCGGGAGCAGGCCCGCGCCGCGCAGCGGGACCGGGCGCACGGGGCCGCGCCCCACGGGCACCGGCAGACGGCCCGCCAATCCGCGGCTGCTGCGGCAGCGGCTGTTCGTGTTCGTCGTGGTGACCCTGCTGGTCGCGCTCGGCATCGCGCTGGCCCAGGGCTGTCAGGGGCCCGCGCACGGCCTGGGTGGCGGCGCGAGCGGGAGCGTTGTCGGCGCGCGGGAGCGACCTGTGCCACCGGAGGTCGGGGCCCGGAGCGCCGTCGCTCCGGAATAGCCCGGCGACCGGCGCGCCATGTCCTCGGGGCTCCCCGGACACCGTGACCGGCAGCCTTCGGGGCACGTCGTCGCACACCTGTCGTCGTACCCACGCCACAGCCCGTCGTTCACCCGCGGACCGGGGCCCTGTGCCGTCGTCGGGCGAGCCGGGGCGACGGGGCCCTAGCCGCGGGGGCGGCCGGTGGCGACCGCGTAGAAGGCGACCGCCGCCGCCGCGCCCACGTTCAGCGAGTCGACGCCGTGCGACATGGGGATGCGGACCCATGCGTCGGCGGCGACCAGGGCCTGGGTGGACAGTCCGTCGCCCTCGGCGCCGAGCATCAGGGCCACCCGCTCCATCCGGTGCGGGGCGGCCTCGTCGAGGGACTCGGCCTTCTCGTCGGGGGTGAGCGCGAGGAGCGTGAAGCCCGCCTCGCGGACCGACTCCAGGCCCTTGGGCCAGGTGTCGAGGCGGGCGTACGGCACGGAGAACACCGCGCCCATGGAGACCTTGACGCTGCGGCGGTAGAGCGGGTCGGCGCAGTCCGGGGAGAGCAGGACGGCGTCCATGCCGAGGGCGGCGGCCGAGCGGAAGATCGCGCCGATGTTGGTGTGGTCGTTGACGGACTCCATGACCACCACCCGGCGCGCGGAGCGCAGGAGTTCGGCCGCCGTGGGCAGGGGCTTGCGCTGCATGGAGGCGAGGGCGCCGCGGTGCACGTGGTAGCCGGTGACCTGCTCGGCGAGTTCGGGGCTGACGGCGTAGACCGGGGCGGGCAGTTCGTCGATCACGTCGCGCATGACGTCGATCCACTTGGCCGAGAGCAGCATCGAGCGCATCTCGTAGCCCGCTTCCTTGGCCCGTCTGATGACCTTCTCGCCCTCGGCGATGAACAGTCCCTCGGCCGGTTCGCGCTTGCGGCGCAGTTCGACGTCGGTCAGGCCCGTGTAGTCGCTCAGGCGGGGGTCGTCGGGGTCCTCGACGGTGATGAGATCGGCCACAGAGTGATACTGCCTTGTCCTGGGTGCGGTGCCAACGGCTCGGGAAGGGTTCTGTTACCCGCGGTTACTCGGAAGGTGCGGTCACCGGGCGGCCGGGCTCACCCGGCGGGCTCGGAGGCGGGGCGCGGGCCGACGGCGACGACCTCGCCGATGACGATGACCGCCGGCGGCTTCACATCCTCGGCACGGACGGTCTCGGCGACGGTGGCGAGCGTCGCGTCGACCCGGCGCTGGGCGGCCGTCGTGCCCTCCTGGACCAGGGCGACCGGGGTGTCCGCGGACCTGCCGTGGGCGATGAGCGTCTCGGCGATCTGCCCGATCTTGTCGACGCCCATGAGGACCACGAGCGTGCCGGTGAGCCGCGCCAGCGCCGGCCAGTCGACCAGGGAGCGTTTGTCGTCCGGGGCGACATGGCCGCTGACCACGGTGAACTCATGGGCGACGCCCCGGTGGGTGACCGGGATGCCGGCCGCGCCGGGTACCGAGATCGAACTGGAGATGCCCGGGACGACCGTGCAGGGGATGCCGGCCTCGGCGAGCGCCTGGACCTCCTCCATGCCGCGGCCGAAGACGAACGGGTCGCCGCCCTTGAGGCGGACCACCGACCTGCCCTGCCGGGCGTGCTGGATCAGGGCGTCGTTGATGGCCTCCTGGGCCATGGCGCGCCCGTAGGGGATCTTCGCCGCGTCGATCACCTCGACGTGCGGCGGGAGTTCGGCGAGCAGATCGCGCGGGCCGAGACGGTCGGCGATGACCACGTCGGCCTCGGCGAGCAGCCGGCGCCCGCGCACGGTGATCAGGTCGGGGTCACCGGGTCCGCCGCCGACCAGGGCGACGCCCGGGACGCGGGTGCGGTGGTGCGGGGCGACCAGCGTTCCGTCGCGCAGGCCCTCGACGACCGCGTCGCGGATGGCGGCGGTGTGCCGGGGGTCGCGCCCGCGAGCGTCGGTGGTGAGGACCGCGACCGTGACGCCCGCGCTGTGGCCGGTGGCCGGGGTCCAGGCGGTGGCGGCGTCCGCGTCGTCGGAGCGGACGCACCAGACGCGGTGCCGCTCCGCCTCGGCGGAGGCGGCGGTGTTGGCCACCGGGTCGCTGGTGGCGATGAGGGCGTACCAGGCGTCCGCGAGGTCACCCTCCTCGTACCGGCGCCGCACCCAGGTGATCACCCCGGCGTCCGCCATGGCCTCGACGGAAGGGGTCGCCTCGGGAGACACGAGGAGGACGTCCGCGCCCGCCGCGACGAGCGCCGGCAGTCGGCGCTGGGCGACCTGGCCGCCGCCGAGGGCGACCACGCGACGGCCGACGAGGCGGAGTCCTACGGGATAGGCGGGGTGTTCGGCCATGAGGGGCGGCTCCTCGTGCGGGCGGTGCGGTGGGCGCGCTACGGCTCCGGAGCGACCCTGACGTGCGGATTTTAGGACGCGGGCGGGGCAGGCCGCGCGGGTGGTCCGGCAGCTGAAACCCGGACCACCGCGATCGGCGTGCTCGCCTCTCGGTTGTCCCCGCCGCGCCTACTTCTCGGTGACTCCGGCCGAATCGAACGTCGCCACCTCGTGCATCGCCCGTGCCGTGCTCTGGACCAGCGGCAGGGCGAGCAGCGCCCCCGTGCCCTCGCCGAGCCGCAGATCGAGGTCGACCAGGGGCCGCAGGCCCAGCTTGTTCAGGGCGGCCACGTGGCCGGGCTCGGCGCTGCGGTGGCCCGCGATGCACGCCGCGAGCACCTCCGGGGCGATGGCGCGGGCCACCAGGGCGGCGGCGCCCGCGCTGACCCCGTCCAGGATCACCGGCGTACGCAGCGAGGCGCCGCCGAGGAGCAGGCCGACCATGGCGGCGTGCTCCAGGCCGCCGACCGCGGCGAGGACGCCGATCGGGTCGGCCGCATCCGGCTGGTGCAGTTCCAGGGCGCGCCGGACGACCTCGGTCTTGCGGGCCAGGGTCTCGTCGTTGATGCCGGTGCCGCGGCCGGTCACCTCGGCGGGGTCGGCGCCGGTGTAAACGGCGATCAGGGCGGCGGACGCCGTGGTGTTGGCGATTCCCATCTCGCCGGTGAGCAGCGCCTTGTTGCCTGCCGCAACCAGGTCGCGGGCGGTCTCGATGCCGACCTCGATGGCCTGCTTGACCTCCTCGCGGCTCATCGCCGGGCCGGTGGTCATGTCGGACGTGCCGGCCCGTACCTTGCGGGGCAGCAGACCGGGGGTGGCCGGCAGGTCGGTGGCGACGCCCACGTCGATCACGCAGACCTCGGCGCCCACCTGGCCCGCGAACGCGTTGCAGACCGCTCCCCCGCCGAGGAAGTTGGCCACCATCTGGGCGGTGACCTCCTGCGGCCACGGGGTGACGCCCTGGGCGTGCACGCCGTGGTCACCGGCGAAGACCGCGACGGCGGCGGGCTCCGGGATCGGCGGGGGGCACTGCCGGGACAGTCCGGACAGCTGCGCCGAGATGATCTCCAGCATGCCGAGCGCGCCCGCGGGCTTGGTCATGCGCTTCTGCCGTTCCCATGCCTCGCCGAGCGCCTTGGCGTCCAGCGGGCGGATGCCGGCGACGGTCTCGGCGAGCAGGTCGTGCGGGTCCTCACCGGGCAGCGCGCGGCGGCCGTAGGTCTCCTCGTGCACGACCCAGGACAGCGGGCGGCGCTTGGACCAGCCGGACTGTGCCAGCTCGGGCTCGTCCGGGAACTCGTCGACGTATCCGACGCACAGGTAGGCGACGACCTCCAGGTGCTCGGGCAGGCCGAGGGCGCGGACCATCTCGCGCTCGTCGAAGAAGCTGACCCAGCCGACGCCGAGCCCCTCGGCCCGTGCGGCGAGCCACAGGTTCTCCACGGCGAGCGCGGAGGAGTACGGCGCCATCTGCGGCTGGGTGTGCCGGCCGAGGGTGTGCCGGCCGCCGCGGGTCGGGTCGGCGGTGACGACGATGTTCACCGGGGTGTCGAGGATGGCCTCGATCTTCAGTTCCTTGAACTGCTTCGCCCGGCCCTTGGGCAGCGACTTGGCGTAGGCGTCGCGTTGGCGCATGGCCAGTTCGTGCATGGTGCGGCGGGTCTCGGGGGACCTGATGACGACGAAGTCCCAGGGCTGCGAGTGGCCGACGGAGGGCGCGGTGTGGGCGGCCTCCAGGACCCGCAGCAGCACCTCGTGCGGGATGGGGTCGCTGCGGAAGCCGTTGCGGATGTCGCGCCGCTCGCGCATGACCTTGAGTACGGCCTCGCGTTCGGCGTCCTCGTAGCCGGGCGCGGCCGGGCCGGCGGGCCGCCGCGCCTCCTCGCCCGTGCCGTCCTCCTGGTCGGCGGCCCTGGTCTGCAGGTCCTCCGCCTGTTGTACGACGTCGGGGGCGTCCTGCGCGGGTTCGGCCTCGCGGGGTCCGGGGACCGTGGCGACGGGCTGCTGCGGGGCCGCCGGAGCGGGCTGTGGCTCACCCTGGTCCTGCGCGGGCAGGACCAGGGGCTGTGGCGGGGTGGGGGCGAGGTGCGGGGTCGTGGGCACCGTGCCGTCGACCGGCACGAAGTGTCCGAGGGACCGGTCGCCGTCCGGTACGGCCGCGACGGTGCCGGGCAGGGGCGTCTGCTCGCCGGGAGCGTCGCCCGCGGGCGTGACGGCGCTGGGAGCGTCGTCGCCGGGCGTGCCTTCGGCGGGGGCATCGCCGTCGGACGCGTCGATGCCGGGATCCCCAGGGCCGGAAGCGCCGTTGCCGGGGGTTTCGGCCGGCGCCTGCGCCGTGGGTTCCTCCGGCCGGACGGCCTCGGCGGGCGCGGACACCGGTTCGGTGCCGGGCGCGGCCTGGGCGTCGGGTACGGCCTGGGCGCCGGGTCCGTTCTGCGGCGGCTCGGCGGTCTCGGGGTGGTGCGGGGCGAACTGCGGTCCGCCGGCCTCGTGCGCCGGGGCCGCGGGAAGGGACCCGTCGTCGGCCACCGGACCCTCCGGTGCGGGGTGTGCCCCCCCGGCCGGTGCGGTGGGGTCCGCCTCCGCGTGTTGCGGGGCGACGGGTGCCGGGATGCCGGCCGCAGGCGTCGCGGTACCGGCTGCGGGCGTCGCGGTACCGGCCGCAGGCGTCGGAGTGCCGGCCGCAGGCGTCGCGGTACCGGCCGCAGGCGTCGCGGTGCCGTCGCCGGTGGGTGCCGCCGGTACCGGACCCGCCGCGGACGGCGTGGGCTCGGCCGGCGGCACGGGGACGGCTCCTTGGTGCCCGGCGGCGGGAGCCGTCTGCTGGAGCCCGTCGGGTTCGGGGAGGTGTGCGACCGGCTGGGCCGGGTCGGCGTGCGGGGCGCCCTCGGGCGCGAACCCGGTCTGCGGGGCGAGCGGTGCCTCGGGGGACGGGGCCTGCCCGCCGTCCTCGGGCCAGGGCTGCGCTCCCTGGGCGGCCGGGTCCTGCGGGGGCGGGGCGGCTTGGGCGGCCTCCGTGTCCGGCGTCCCCTCGGCGAGCGGCGCGTCCGGCGCCGTGAGGGCGGTCTGCGCACCGAGCGTGCCATCCGCTCCGGTGGCGGCCGCGGCGGTCGGCGCCGGGCCGTCCTCCGGTGCGTAGCCGCCCTCGGGGCCGCCCGGCGCCGCCGTGCCGTGGGGGGCTTCGACGGCCGCCGCGCCGGCTACCGCGTACACCCCGTCGTGGGCGTGCCCGGGGTACGCGTCCGCCGCTCCGTGCGGGTCCTGCCCGGTCACCGGCTCCCCCGCCGTCGCCGCAGCCGCCGCCTGGGCCGTCATGCCGGTGCCGCCCGCCACGACCGCGCCAGGGGCGAGCCGGGGCACGACGCTCTGCGCGGCGCCGGCGAGGCCGGGTCCGGGCGAGCCGACCGGAGCAACCGCTTCCGCGGTCGCGGGCAGGCCGACCGCCTGGGGCACCGGCATCTGCGGCGCGCCCCACGGCGCCGCGCTCTGCGGGGCCAGGTCGCGCAGCGGCTGGACATCGAGGTACTCGGGGCCGGCCGTCGGCGGCCCCGAGTGCCGCACCGGGGCGCCCGCGGGGCCGCGGTCGGCCAGGGAGCGGACCGGGCTGGCGGAGGCGTCCGGGATCGGCGGGCCGAGGTGCAGCGGCCGGCGCGGGGCCGCGGGCGCGGCCTGGTCGTGCGGGGCCGACAGGATGGGGGACGCGGCGGACACGGGGGCGGGGTCGGGCGGCCGGACGCCGCTGAGGTCGACGGAGCCGCTGTCCCGGCCGTCCGTCTCGTGCGGGCCGGGTTCGTGGACGGCCTCGACGACGGGCTCCGGGGCGGGCGGGGGCACTTCGTTGCCCCAGGCGCCCTGGGCTCCCGGCAGCAGGAGGTCCTCGTCCTCGGCGGGGGCGTCGGAGAGGTAGTGGTACGCGCCGTGCGCGGGGGCGCCCGGCTGCTCCACCATGCCTGCGCTCTCCGGCAGCCCCTCGCCCGGGACCTGGCCGGTGTCCGTCATGCGTACCCCTCGCCCATCGGTTAGTGCTCCTACGACCAGCTCGCCCGGAACGGCGCACCGACCGCCCGCAGTGAAGAACGAGCGTGCGTGCCCAGCGGCACGAACGACCGCCCGGAAAAGGCGACAAAGCCATTCGGTGGCATTGTCCCGGCCGTTCCGCCGTCGCGACAGCGTGATCCGCGACAGCCCGCTGTGGACTGCGCCACGTTGCGCGTCCTCCGGTTCTGCCGTACCACACCCGCCCCAAAAGGGGCGTGTTTTCCGGACATTGACGAACGAATTTCCGGGCCGCCCGGTGCGGTACAACGATCGGCCAGCCTACCGCGCGCAGTACGACAACAGGATCACGGGGCGCGATCCGGCAGGGGTCGCGGGCCGCCTCTCAGCGAAGCGTTTCGCGCGCCGGAAGCTCCCCGGTGAGCAGGAACACGACGCTCCGTTCCGTCTCCGTCCAGGCCCTGGTGTCGAGTTCGACGGACTGCAGGAGGGCGCACTCGACCCGGTATCCGTGTTCGGTCAGGTCGCGGCCGACGAGTTCGGCGGCGTCCCGGGTCGCGGCGTGCGTGACGATGCGCTGCGGCCGGCGGTCGGCGACCGCCGAGACCACGGCCGCTCCGCCGCCGCCGATCCGTACGACGTCCGGTTCGGGAAGGTTCTCCAGGATGTGCGGGGCCATGCCGTGCACGATCTGGAGCTGGACCCCGAAGGTGCGGGCGGCGTTCTCGGTGCGGGCGCACGCCCCGGGGTCCCGGTCGACGGCGATGACGGCGGCGCCGGCGCGCGCGGCCTCGGTGGCGAACGCCCCGCTGCCGCAGCCGATGTCCCACACCAGGTCGCCGACGCGCGGCCCCAGGCGGGCCAGTTGGGCGGCCCGGAGCAGATCTGTCTCGCCCTCGCCGAGTCCGCCGCCGTACGCCTCGTCGGGCTGGACCCAGCCGCGCGGGCCCTGGCCCGGGTCGCGGCCGACGATCCAGCCGCCGCCGTCCGCGGCGCCGGCCGGCCCGGCCGGGCCGCCGATGACGATCACGAGGTTGGGGTCGCGCCAGGCGTGGTCGGCGGCCTTGTCGGAGGTGACGACGGTGACCCGCTCGCGCTCGGTGCCCAGTTCCTCGCAGATGACGAAGGTGCGGTGCACTCCGTCGAGCAGCAGGCCGAGTTCGGCGGGGCCCGCGCCGGGTGAGGTCAGCACGGCGACCTTGGTGTGGGCACGGCATACGTTCACCGCGCGTCGCAGGGTGCGCCGGTGTGCGACGACCACCTGGGCGTCGTCCCAGGGCATGCCGGCGCGGGCGAAGGCCGCGGCCACCGCGGAGACGGCGGGGACGACCTCCACCTCAAGGCCGAACTCGGGGGCACGCAGGGTCCGTACGACCCCGAAGAAGCCGGGGTCGCCGTCGGCGAGCACGACCGCGCTGCCGCGGTGCGCGGCGATGCGCCGGGCGGCCAGGGCGACGCTGCCGAGACGGATGCGTTCGGCGGTGGGCGGCACCTCGGGCAGGGCCAGGTGGTGGGCGGCGCCCGCGACGAGGGTGGCGGCGCCCAGCGCGGAGCGAGCCGCCGCGGTCAGCGGCGAGCCGTCCCAGCCGATCACCGTGACCCGGTCGGCCATCGTCGTCAGTCTCCAGAGTTTTCGCAGGTCGTCAGGGAGCGGGCGCCCGTACGCGGGCTCCGTGAGAGTACCCGGTGGCGCCGTCGGACGCGCGAGGGGGCGGGGCCGTGGTCCCGTACGGTCAGTTCCAGTCGGAGTACGAGGTGAAACCGCCGGTGTCGGCCAGCTGCTCGCCCGTGCCCTCCAGGTCCTCCGGGAGAAGGCTCCACACGATGAAGTCGGTGCGCAGGTCGGCCCAGCCGCCGTCCTCGGCGCGGACCCGGGCTATGCAGGCGTTGCGCAGCACGCCCTCGCTGATGCAGCCGATCTTCTGGGCGACCTGCTGGGAGGCGGTGTTGCCGGCCGCGGTGCGCAACTCGATGCGCTCGAACTCCTGGTCGTGGAAGAGCCATTGGGCGGTGGCCAGCGCGGCCTCGGCGGCATAGCCCTCGCCGCGCGCCCAGGGGGCGATGATGTACGACAGTTCGGTGGACCGGATGCGCCAGTCGGTCTTGGTCAGCTGGACGAGGCCGACCAGGCGCTGGGTGAGGAACTCGGTGACCGCGAGGCCGAGGCCGCGGCCGGCGGCCCGCTCGGTGGGCGCGTACCCGGTGATCCAGGTGCGGGCGGCGTCCTCGGTGAACGGCTGCGGAACGTGCGTCCAGGCCACGACCTGCTCGTCGTTCATCATCTCGGCAAGGGCGGGCACGTCGTCCTCGTCGAGGGGCCGCAGCACCAACCGCTCCGTGCTGATGGAGATGTTGGGGAAGGTGCCAGTCATGCGCCGCTCCGTAACCTTGGGACGAGCCCTCAGGGCCTGCTGAACTGCCCAGCATGCAGCATGGGAGCCACGCGTCGCACCACGGGGTCCGCACCCGGTACGGGTGCGGACCCCGTGCGGGGCGAAACGCCGTGTGCGCGTCCTCAGCCGGAGCCGGCGGGCAGCACCGAGCCCTCCTGGAGCGCGGTGTTCGGCAGGACGTGGCCCGTGAACTCGGCGGACGTGCGCATCGGTGCGTCTTTCCCGGCCCGGCTCAGAAGGACGGGATGACGGAGCCCTGGTACTTGTCCTCGATGAACTTCTTGACCTCCGGCGAGGTGAGGAGCTTGGCGAGCTTCTGCACCCGCGGGTCCTTCTCGTTGCCCTCCTTGACGGCGAGGAAGTTGCCGTACGGGCTGTTCTTCGCGGACTCCAGGACGAGGGCGTCCTCGGCGGGCTTCAGGCCCGCGGAGATGGCGTAGTTGCCGTTGATGACCGCGGCGTCCACGTCGTCGAGGGAGCGCGGGGTCTGGGCCGCCTCGACCTCCTTGAACTTGAGGTTCTTGGGGTTGTCGGCGATGTCCTGCGGGGTGGCCTCGCTGCCGGTGCCGTCCTTGAGGGTGATGAGCTTGTTGGCGGCGAGCAGCTTCAGGGCGCGGGCCTCGTTGACGGCGTCGTTCGGGACGGCGACGGTCGCACCGCTCTTGAGGGCGTCGACGCTCTTGAGCTTGTGGGAGTAGAGGCCGAGCGGTTCCAGGTGCACCGTGACGACGGGCACGATGTGGGTGCCGCGCTTCTTGTTGAAGTCGTCGAGGTAGGGCTGGTTCTGGAAGTAGTTGGCGTCCACCGAGCCGTCCTCGGTCGCGGTGTTCGGGACGATGTAGTCCTGGAACTCCTTGACCTCCAGGTCGAGTCCGGCCTTCTTCGCCAGGTTGTCCTTGACGAAGGTGAGGATCTCGGCGTGCGGGGTCGGGCTCGCGGCGACGATCAGCGGTTTGCCGCTGTCGGCGGAGGACGTGGAGTCGTCCTTGTCGGAGCCGCAGGCGGTGAGCCCGAGGGTGAGGGCTGCGGCGGCGAGGACGGCGGCGGTGAGCTTGGCGGTGTTACGCACGAAAAGTGCCTTTCCTTAAGGGTGGAGCGATCCCGCGGTCGGTGGTGCGGGAGTTCTGGGGATGCGGCGTGCGCTCAGGCGGTCTTGCCGGTGGCCGTGGACGCCTTGAGCAGCCGCAGCCTGGGGGCGGGCCCGGACTGGCCGGCGCGGCGGTGCAGGGCGCGGGCCGCGTAGTCGCCGGCGAACTGGATGACCGAGATGACGACGGCGAGGACGCCGACCGTGATCCACATCAGCTGGGTCTCGAAGCGCTGGTAGCCGTAGCGGATGGCGATGTCGCCGAGGCCGCCCGCGCCGACCGTGCCGGCCATGGCGGAGTAGCCGATGAGGGCGACGATCGTGGTGGTGGTGCTGGAGATGAGCGAGGGCAGGGACTCGGGCACGAGGACCTTGCGCACGATGGTCCAGGTGTTGCCGCCCATCGACTGCACGGCCTCGACCAGTCCGCCGTCCACTTCGCGCACGGCCGTCTCGACGAGCCGGGCGAAGAACGGGATCGCGCCGATGGCCAGCGGCACGATGGCCGCCTCGCGGCCGATGGTCGTGCCGGTGATCCAGCGGGTGAAGCCCATCAGCGCGACCATCAGGATGATGAACGGCATGGAGCGTGCGATGTTCACGATCTGCCCGATCACCTTGTTGGCGACGACGTTCTGCAGCAGTCCGCCGCGGTCGGTGAGGACGAGCAGCACGCCGAGCGGGAGCCCGCCGACGACGGCGATGAGCGTGGACCAGCCGACCATGTAGAGCGTGTCCCAACACGCCTGCGAGAGCAGGGGTTCCATCGCAGACCAATCAGTCCAGGTCACTTGGCACCATCCTTCACGAGCGCGGGCTCTTCGGCGGGACCGGCGGGCCGGCCGACGACGTCGATCTGCAGGCCCTGCTCGCGCAGGAAGCCGATCGGTACGACGTTGTCCTCGTAGCGGCCGGGCAGTTCGATGCGCATGCGGCCGATCTGGAGGCCGCCGACCGTGTCGATGGCGGCGCCGAGGATCGATATGTCGATGTTGTAGGTGCGCGACAGCTGGGAGACGACGGGCTGGGTGGCGGCCTCGCCGTGGAAGGTGACGTCGAGCACGGTGCGGTCGCTGCCGGATGCCTCGCCGCCCACCGGGAAGAGCGCGGCGGCCAGTTCGGAGCCCGGGGTCGCGAGGATCTCGCTGACCGTGCCGGACTCGACGATGCGGCCCCGGTCCATGAGGGCGGCCGAGTCGCAGATCGACTTGACGACGTCCATCTCGTGGGTGATGAGCAGGACCGTGAGGCCGAGCTGCCGGTTCAGGTCGCGCAGCAGGTGCAGGATCGAGCGCGTGGTCTCCGGGTCGAGGGCGCTGGTGGCCTCGTCGGACAGCAGCACCTTGGGGTCGCCGGCCAGCGCGCGGGCGATGCCGACGCGCTGTTTCTGGCCGCCGGAGAGCTGGGCGGGATAGGCCCCGGCCTGGTCGGCGAGGCCGACCAGGCCGAGGAGTTCGAGCGCCCTGCGGGAACGTTCTTTCCCGGACTTGCCGAGGATCTCCAACGGCAGCTCGACGTTGTCCTTGACCGTGCGCGAGGACAGCAGGTTGAAGTGCTGGAAGACCATGCCGATCCGGCTGCGCGCCCGGCGCAGTTCCTTGCCTGCGCGGGAGCCGCGCCCGGCCAGGGCGGTGAGGTCCTGTCCGGCGACGGTGACCGTCCCGGACGTCGGACGCTCCAGCAGGTTGACGCAGCGGATGAGCGAGGACTTGCCGGCGCCGGACTGGCCGATGACGCCGTACACCTCGCCCTCGCGGACGTGGAGATCGACGCCGTCGAGGGCGGTGACCTCGCGGCCGCGGGTGCGGTAGACCTTGGTCAGGCCCGATGTGGTGATCACGTGGGTTTCCGTCACTGTCGGGGGGCGGGCGCGGGTGTGCCCGGAAGGTGCGTTCGGGCGGGGCGCGGCACGGTTCTCGCGGTGGCGTGTGGACCGGGAGGAACGGGGCGCGAGGCCGGCGTCGGTCGCGTGGCGGCGCACGGACATGCCGCGACGTCTCGCTTCGGGGCGCGGGACTCAGGCGGTGCGGGGGCCCTCTAGCAGGCGCACATTCGACCCGTACAACGAGCACCGGGCGTCATGGTCGCCTCGGTCGCAAGGGCGCGGCTGCTCGTCGTGGTCATACGGTCAGTAAACCAGACGTACGGTGCTGACAGACCGTCGCTGTCCGCATGCTGGACGGCGGCGGACAGGGTTCAGCCGCGGACGGAGATCTCCACTCCCCCGTCGGTGACCAGCGCGGACAGGGCGGAGAGGTCCTTGACCACCAGGTCGGCGACCAGTTCATGCGCGGGATGGGTTGTGGCCAACGCCACGGTGGCCATGCCGGCGGCGCGGCCCGCCCGCAGCCCCGCGGGCGCGTCCTCGAAGACGACGCAGCGGGCCGGGTCGACGCCCAGGCGCCGGGCGGCGAGCAGATAGGGCTCGGGGTCGGGCTTGCCGCGCGAGACGTCGTCGGCGGTGATGAGCGCCTTGGGCCGGATGCCGACGGCGTCCAGCCGGGCCTCGGCGAGCCGCTGGGTGGCGGAGGTCACCACCGCCCACCGGTCCGCCGGCAGCGAGTCGAGGAATTCGCGGGTCCCGGGCAGCAGTCGTACGCCTCCCCCGGAGACGTCCTCCACCTCCAGCAGCTCGATGCGGGCGACGGCCCCGGGCACCGCCTCGGCGGGCAGCAGATCGGCGACGATCTCCGCGGCGGTCCGCCCGTGCAGTTCCACCCGCCCGAACTCCGCCTCCGTCAGCCCGTACTCCCGCGCCCACCGCGTCCAGCAGCGCCGGACGGATTCGAGCGAGGAGACCAGGGTGCCGTCGTTGTCGAACAGAAGGGCTTGTGCACGGATCGTCATGGCCTCGACCCTACGGCGCCGGGCCCGGACGCGGCCGGGCACCCTGGGCGTAATAGGGTCACCGCATGCTCAATCCCCTGACGCTGGTGACCGGGGTCGCCGCGCTGCTGCTCGCCGCCTGGTGCAGCTGGGCGGCCCGGCGTGACCAGCCCACCAAGGACTGGCACTTCATCGGGATGGCCGTGGTGTCGCTGCTGGCCGTCGTGCAATTGGCGGTCGGTATCGTGCAGCTGGCCCGGGGCGAGGACCCGGAACAGGGGAAGACGATCTTCGTGGCCTATCTGCTGGGCGCGTTCGCGTGCATTCCGGCGGCGGGCTTCATGTCGCTGGCCGAGCGCACCCGGTGGGGCTCGGTGACGGTCGCCGCGGGCGGCGTCGTGCTGGCCGTCCTGGAGGTGCGGCTCTATGACATCTGGGGAGGGTGAGGTGACCACCACGGAGGGCAGGCCGCCGCGGACCCGGCTGATCGGCGGTCCCGGGATGCTGCTCGTCTGGTTCTACGGCGTGATGGTCGTCGGGGCCGTGTCGCGGTCCATCTACCAGATCGCGACCGAGTTCGACCGGGCGCCGCTCGCCTACGCGTTGTCGGCGGTCGCCGGCGTCGTCTACGGCTTCATCACATACTCGCTGGTGCGCGGCGGCGAGCGGGCCCGCAGGGCGGCGCTGGTGTGCTGCGCCGCCGAACTCGCGGGTGTCCTGGTCGTCGGGACCTGGACACTGGTCGAACCGTCCGCCTTCCCGGACGCGACGGTCTGGTCCGATTACGGCATGGGGTACGTCTTCATCCCCGTGCTGCTGCCCCTGACGGCGCTGTACTGGCTGCGCCGGGCGCGGACCGGCGTCACGCCGTAGCCGCGTACGCCCCGGCCGCCTTCTCCAGGACGATCATCGGGACGCCGTCCTCGCCCTTGGAGGTGCCCACCGTCTGGTAGCCGACCCGCCGGTACAGCCGCAGGTTGCCCTCGCTGCGGTGGCCGGTGCGCAGCCGGAAGGTGGTGGCGCCGCGCTCCTCGGCGAGCGCGGCCTCGGCGGCGCGCAGCAGCCGGGCGCCGATGCCGTGCCCCTGCATCCGCGGGTGGACGCAGAGTTTGCCGATGGAGGCCGCGCCGTCCTCGGTGACCGTGCCGCGGACGGAGCCGACCACCTCGTCGCCGAGCCGGGCGACGAAGACGCAGTCGGCCGCGACCTCCGCGCGGACCGAGTCGAGGCTCTGGACGAGCGGATCGATGCGGTAGTTGCCGTACAGCGCCGCCTCGCTCTGGAAGCACAGGTACTGAAGCCTGAAGATCTGCTCCGCATCCCGCTCGGTCGCCGCCGAGATGGTCACGCTCATGCCCATGTGCGCATGCCTCCCGCTCACCTGATCGCCTGTGGTTCCTCACTCCTATCCCCGCACTCAGCCGGCCGCAACCTCCGCCGCCAGCAATCGCTGTAGACATCCCAGACATTTGGAACGTTCCGGCCCGAGACTGCCCTGTGAGATACCCAACTCCCCCGCGATTTCCCGATAGGTGAGGTCCCTCGGCGACAACAGCGCCTCCAGCAGCCGCGGACAGCGGCCCGGCAGTCTGCGCACCGCGTCGCGCAGCGCCCGGTGCCGAGCCGCGGCCAGCGCGGCCTGTTCGGGCCCGCGGCCCCCGTCGTCGATGGGCTCGGTCTCGTACGGCCGCTCGGCACAGGCCCGGCGCCGGCTGCGCCGCGCCTCGGCGCGCACCGCCCGGCGCAGCCAGCCCTGCGGGTCGGCCGGCGGGCCCGCGGTGGCCAGGTGCTCCAGGAGGCGCAGCCAGACCGCCTGCTCCAGATCGGCCGGTTCGGCTCCCGCGGCATGCGCCTCGGCGCCCGCCTCGGCGGTGAGCAGCGGGCGCAGGGCGGCAACAAGGTCGTGCGTCATATGCGCAACGACGTGGCCGCCCCGGCGCGGGTTGCCGGGGCGGCCAGGTGTCAACCCGAACGAGCGTCGGACACTCAACCGTTGACGAAGTCCTCACGGGCGAGCAGACCGGTGTCCGTGTTGTCCGTGAACACGCCGTCGATGCCGGTCGCGAAGTACGCCTGGAACGCGCCGAAGGCGTCTCCGTAGGCGTCCGCGTCGGCGCCCTTGCGGAACTCCTTCGGCAGGAAGGGGTTCTCGTTGCGCATGGTGTAGGGGTGCAGGATCAGGCCGACCTTGTGCGCGTCCGCGACGAGCGTGGTCGGCGCGTCCAGGCTGCCGTCGGCCTTCTTCGTGATGACGAGGTCGAGGGTGGGCCCGATGCCCTGCGCGTAACCGGCGATCTCCCGCAGGCCCTTGGGCGTGATGAGGTCGGCGACGGTGCGCGGGTCGCCCGCCTCGACGAAGTCCCAGGGGCGGGTGCCCGCCGAGGAGAGCAGGACGACCAGCGGGTTGTCGACCAGCCTGTTCAGCCGCTGGATGCTGCCCGGCTCGAAGGACTGCAGGATGACCGGCGAGTTCCGCTTGTCCTTGCCGTACTTGCGCAGCAGCTTGGCGACCCGCTCCTCCAGGCCCAGGCCGAGCTTGCGGAAGTACGTGGGGTGCTTGGTCTCCGGGTAGATCCAGACCTGCTTGCCGCGCTTGCAGGTCTGCTCGTCCTGCCACTTCAGGACCTCTTCGAACGTGGGGATCTCCCAGCGTCCGTTGTAGAGGTTGTTGTGCGGGCGGTTGACCGGGATCCGCTCGACGGCGCGCAGGGTCTTCAGCTCGGCGAGCGTGAAGTCCTCGGTGAACCAGCCGGTGGTGGAGACGCCGTCGAGGATCTTGGTGGTCCTGCGGGACGCGAACTCGGGGTGGTCCGCGACATCGGTGGTGCCGCCGATCTCCGGCTCGTGCCGGCACACCAGGTGGCCGTCCTTGGTCGGCACCAGGTCACCGGCCTCGACGATGTCGGCGCCCATATCGAGAGCCAGCTGGTAGGAGCCGAAGGTGTGCTCGGGGCGGTAGCCGCTGGCACCCCGGTGGCCGATGATCGTCGGCACGGGCAGGCTCTTCAGGCCGCCGCCGCCCTGCCCCTTCGACCGGGACTCCATGGCCCGTGCGGCGCCGGGCAGTCCGAGGACCGCTCCGCCCGCGCCGAGCACCGCGGCGCCGAGGAGCGCCCGCCGTCCGGTTCCCTGCGTCTGCTCGTTCGACTCGTGCCTGTCCATGAAGGCCTTCCTGCCATCCGGCCGCCGTGCCCGACGCCCCCTCCGGGCGCCCCGGCCGGTGTCCTCTGCTGTCTTCTTCCGTCTTCGTCGATGCGGGCCGATCGTAGGGGCGTGGACATGACGGACGGGATACTCGGGACCCAACACGCGGGTGATGTCAGATGTCGCGCGAGAAGCTCGGGGTGACGGCGCGTCCGGGGCGGCGCGCGCGGGACGGGCGGGCGTCCGGCGGGTGGCCGGGCGATGTCCGTCACACCGTCGCGCGCGCGTCACACGGCGGCCCCGACACGCCGTCGCAGGTGAACCCGTGTCAATACTGAGTAAGACATCGGTGAACCGGACGCACCCGATGTGCGGATCCCCCCGAGCCGCGAGTATCGTCCTCACCTGCACAGACTCATACCGCCCCTCGACATCGGAGGACCCATTGTCCCGCTTCGCGCTCAT
Organism: Streptomyces sp. NPDC004629; assembly: GCF_042873595.1. Taxonomy (NCBI): domain Bacteria; kingdom Bacillati; phylum Actinomycetota; class Actinomycetes; order Kitasatosporales; family Streptomycetaceae; genus Streptomyces; species Streptomyces sp. NPDC004629. The sequence goes on from NZ_JBIALO010000005.1 coordinate 114,473, forward strand.
CAAGGCAGTGCTCGGACCGATCATGCGCCTGATGTTCCGCCCACGGGTGGAGGGCGCGGAGCACATCCCGGGAGACGGTCCGGTCATCATGGCGGGCAACCACCTCACGTTCATCGACTCGATCGTGCTGCCGCTGGTGTCCAAGCGGCAGGTGTTCTTCATCGGCAAGGACGAGTACGTCACCGGCACGGGCTTCAAGGGCCGCCTGATGGCCTGGTTCTTCACCGGCGTCGGCATGATCCCGGTGGACCGGGACGGGGCGAGCGGGGGCGTGGCCGCGCTGATGACCGGGCGGCGGATCCTGGAGGAGGGGAAGGTCTTCGGCATCTACCCCGAGGGCACGCGGTCGCCCGACGGACGGCTCTACCGCGGCCGCACCGGCATCGCCCGCCTCACGCTGATGACGGGCGCGCCGGTGGTGCCGTTCGCCATGATCGGCACGGACAAGTTGCAGCCCGGTGGGCGGGGCATTCCGCGGCCGGGGCGGGTGACCGTGCGCTTCGGTGAGCCGATGGAGTTCTCCCGGTACGAGGGGATGGACCGGGACCGCTATGTGCTGCGGGCGGTGACGGATTCCGTGATGGCCGAGGTCATGCGGTTGTCGGGGCAGGAGTATGTGGACATGTACGCCACCAAGGCGAAGGTCGCCTGACGGGTTGGCGGTTGTGTCGGTGCGGGTGGGTTGGAGCGGTGCGGGCGGGTTGTGGCTGGGTGCGCGGTTCCTCGCGCCCCTAAGGCGTTGGCTCTGAGGAGGTTTCCAGGGTCTGGTGCTTCAGGAGGAACCAGGCTGTTGCTGCTGTGGTGAGGAGGACTGCTGCTCCTGTGGCGGAGGCCAGGTGGAGGCCGTGGACGAAGGATTCGCGGGCCGCGTGCAGCAGGGCGTCCGCGGTGGGGGCCGGCAGGGCCGCCGCCGACTCCACCGCGCTGCCCAGTGACTCATGGGCCGCGGCCGGGGTGCCCGCCGGGCCCGTGAAACCGCGGTAGGCGCCCGTCACGATCGAGCCCAGCAGGGCGATGCCCAGGGCGGCGCCCAGTTCGTACGCCGTTTCGGAGACCGCGGAGGCGGAGCCCGCCCGCTCCTTGGGCACGCTGGAGAGGATCACGTCGGCGGTCACCGTGAAGGAGAAGCCCGCGCCCACGCCGACGACCAGCAGCGCGGCGCCGAGCAGCGGATACCCCGTCGTGCGGCTCAGCGTCGTCAGCGCGGCGAGCGCCAGGCCCACCGCGGCGAGGCCGCCGGAGACCACCACCCGCACCGAGAAGCGGCGGGCCGCGCGGCCCGCGACCAGACCGGCCGCCACCGCGCCGACCGCGGCGGGCAGTTCGGCCAGCCCCGCCTCGAAGGGACGCATGCCCTGGACGAGTTGCAGGTACTGGGAGAGGAAGAAGACCAGGCCGGACATGCCGAGCACGGTCAGCAGGTCGGCGAGGACCGCGCCACTGAACCCGCGCCGCCGAAACAGCCGCATGTCCAGCAGCGGGACCGGCAGGGTGAACTGGCGGCGTACGAAGCCGTACAGCGCCGCCGCGCCCAGCAGCCCGATGCCGAGGGCGGCCGGGGCGAAGCCGTGCGAGGCGGCCTCCTTGATCGCGTAGACGACACCGATCATGCCGACCAGCGACAGGGCGACGCTGACCATGTCCCACGGGCCGGGGTGCGGGTTGCGGGACTCGGGCAGGGTCCGGGCGCCGACGAGCACGAGCACCGCCATCACCGGCAGGTTGATCAGGAAGACCGAACCCCACCAGAAGTGCTCCAGCAGGAAACCGCCGACTATCGGACCGACGGCCGTACCGGCGGAGGCCGTCGCGCCCCAGATGCCGACGGCGAGGCTGCGCTCGCGCGGGTCGTTGAAGAGGTTGCGGATCAGGGCCAGCGTGGCGGGCATCAGGGTCGCGCCCGCGACCCCGAGCAGCGCCCGCGCCAGGATCATCAGCTCGGGGGTGGTGGCGTAGGCGTTGAGCACGGAGATCGCGCCGAACGCCGTGGCGCCGCCGAGCAGGATCCGCTTGCGGCCGATGCGGTCGCCGAGGCTGCCCATGGAGACGAGCAGACCGGCGATGACGAACGAGTACACGTCGCCGATCCACAGCAGCTGGTTGCCTGAGGGCCTGAGGTCCTCGCTGATGAAGGGGGTCGCGAGGCCGAGGACGGTCGCGTCCACGGCCACCAGCAGCACGGCCAGCACGAGGACGGCGAGCGCGAGCCAGCGTCCGGGGCGCTGCTCCGTCTCCGTCGCCGGGGCCGACCGCAGGGTGCCGCTCATGATTCCTCTCTCCGTACGGCGCCGCCGAGCAGCAGCTCGACGATCATGTGGGTGAAGTCCTTGGGTGCGACGCGGCCTTCCGCGACCGCCCAGGCTGCGGAGGCCAGCAGGCCGAACAGCGCCTCGGTGAGCCAGGCAGGGGTCAGGTCGATACGGAACTCGCCCGCCGCCTGGCCTCTGCGGAACAGGGCCGCGATGCGCTCGTCGATCCTGGCCCAGCCCTCGTTCTGCTCGTCGCCCTCGAACAGCTGGTTCTCGGTGTAGAGGAAGGCCAGCAGGCCGGCCGCGGGTTCGATCTCCCGCACCAGCCGCCGTACCGCCTCGCTCGCCGGGCCCTCGTCCGTACGGGCCGCGCCGAGCGCGGCCAGGCACTCCTCGATGCCGAGCGTCTCCAGCGCCCGCACGAGCGCGTCGCGCCCGGCGAAGTGGCGGTGCAGGGTGGCCCGGCTGATCCCGGCGGCCTTGGCGACCTCGTCCATGGTCGCGGTGGCTTTGCGGGTCAGCAGGGCGGCTGCGCTGCGCAGCACGTGGTCACGGTCCAGAGCCATGAGACGACCATAGACCATATGAGACATAGTTGTCTCATCATAGGCATGGGGGTATCAGTGCGCGGCGCTCGGCGGGGTGGCTCAGTGCCAGGGGAGCTGCCCGCGCCGCTCCCAGTATGCGGCCGGCTCCTCGGCGAGTGTCGCGAGCCGGGCCAGTTGCTCCTCGTCCAGGTCGACGGCCGCGGCGTGCAGATTGGAGGCGAGTTGCCCGGTGGTCGCGGCGCCGGACAGGACGACACCCGCCCACGGCCGGCCCAGGATCACCGCGAGGGCGACCGCGTCGCACCCGAGGGATGTCTCCTCGGCCACGGCCCGCAGCGCCTCCGGTGCCTGCGCGGCGGACAGCCGCCCGTTGGCCATGCCCTCCTTCACGATCACCGTGAGCCCGGCGTCGTGCGCCTCGGCGAGCGCCGGCTCGGCCGAGGTCTCCAGGAGGTTGTACGTCGACTGGACGGTGCGGAAGAGGGGTTCGCCGTCGACCGTGACGGCGAGGGCGGCGCGGATCGCTTCCGCCTGGGCCGGGCCGCTGGTGGAGAAGCCGATGGTCAGGCCCCCGGCGGCGGCCTGAGCGAGTTTCGCGTGCAGTTCCTTGTCGGCGAGGGCCGGGCTGTCCGGGGTCACCGAGTGGATCTGATAGAGGTCGAGCCGGTCGCCGAGCAGCCCGTCGGTCTCGGCGCGCTGACGCTCGTACGTGCGCAGGCTGTGGTCCTTGACCTCGTGCTGCTCCGCCTCGGTGGACCAGTCGGCGGTGTAGGTGTAGCCCCACTTGCTGCCGACCACCACGTCGGCGGCGTCCGGGCGGGCGCGCAGCCAGTCGGCGAGGAACTCCTCGGAGCGGCCGTAGGAGCGGGCCGCGTCGACGTAGCGCACGCCCTGGGCATAGGCGGCGTCGAGGAGTGCGTGGGTGCGGGTGCGCAGCGTTTCGACGCTGCGGTCGTCTCCCAGGTCGTGTTCTCGGCCCAGGTTGATGTAGCCGGGGCGGCCGACGGCGGCGAGACCTAGTCCGATGTGGCAGGTAGGGGTGGTGGCGGTCGCGAGACGGGCGAAGGGCATCGCGGGCTCCGTTCAGTCGGCAGACTCCGACCAACGTTAACCGTGACGCCCCTGTTCGATCGCCGTAGGGCTCGGGGCGGGTGCCTCTCGGCTCTCGCAGTCGCCGTACAGCTCGGGGCGGGTGCCTCTCGGCTCTCGCAGTCGCCGTACAGCTCGGGGCGGGTGCCTCGCGGCTCTCACAGCCGCCGTACAGCTCGGGGGTTTGCGGTGCGGCGGCGAGTGCGGGTGCCTCCCGGCTCTCACAGTCGCGGTACAGCTCGGGGCTTGCGGTGCGGTGGCGAGTGCGGGGCGTTCGTGGCTGTTCGCGCAGTTCCCCGCGCCCCTGACGATCGCCCCAGCGCCCACGGGGTGCGGTGCGGTGGCGGGTGCGGGTAGATCGTGGTTGCTCGCGCCGTTCCCCGCGCCCCTGACGACCGCCCCAGCGCCCACGGGCCGCGGTGCGGTGGCGAGTGCGGGTAGATCGTGGTTGCTCGCGCCGTTCCCCGCGCCCCTTTCGGGGCGACTTCGCCTCCGTTCATTCACACTGCGGCACATCTGCGACCGCCCCAGCGCGCGCGGGCTGCGGTGCGGTGGTGGGTGCGGGGCGTTCGTGGTTGTTCGTGTTGTTCTCCGCGGCGCTTTTGGGGGTCCGTGTGGTCAGTGGGGGGTTTTTGCTGTTGACCATTCGTGTTGTGCTCGGACGTTCGCCTTGACTTCCGTCAGTTGGGTTGCGACCGCGGTGGGGGCCGTGCCGCCTCGGCCGTTGCGGGAGGCCAGGGCGCCGGGGACGTTGAGGACCGTGCGGACCTCGGGGGTGAGGTGGGCGGAGATCTTCGCGAACTGCTCGTCCGTCAGCTCGTCCAATTCCTTGCCCTCGGCCTCGGCGGCCTTCACGCACTCGCCGGCCACCTCGTGCGCGTCCCGGAAGGGCACGCCCTGCTTCACCAGCCACTCGGCGATGTCCGTGGCGAGCGAGAAACCGGCCGGGGCCAGCTCCTCCATGCGCTCGCGGTGGACCGTGAGCGTGGCCATCATGCCGGTGAAGGCGGGCAGGAGGACTTCGAGCTGGTCGCAGGAGTCGAAGACCGGCTCCTTGTCCTCCTGGAGGTCGCGGTTGTACGCCAGCGGGAGCGCCTTGAGGGTGGCGAGGAGCCCGGTCAGGTTGCCGATCAGCCGGCCGGACTTGCCCCGGGCCAGCTCGGCGATGTCCGGGTTCTTCTTCTGCGGCATGATCGACGAGCCCGTGGAGAACGCGTCGTGCAGCGTCACGAAGGAGAATTCCTTCGTGTTCCAGATGATGATCTCCTCCGCGATCCGGGAGAGGTCCACCCCGATCATCGCGGTGATGAAGGCGAACTCGGCCACGAAGTCACGCGATGCCGTGCCGTCGATGGAGTTGCCGGCGCTGCCGTGCTCGAAGCCCAGGTCCTTCGCCACCGCCTGCGGGTCCAGGCCGAGCGAGGAGCCCGCCAGGGCCCCCGAGCCGTACGGCGACACGGCCGTCCGCTCGTCCCACTGGCGCAGCCGCTCGGCGTCCCGGGACAGCGCCTGGACGTGGGCGAGGACGTGGTGGGCGAAGAGCACCGGCTGGGCGTGCTGGAGGTGGGTGCGGCCGGGCATCGCCACGTCCGGGTGGGCCTCGGCGAGGCCGATCAGCGCGTCCTGGAGGTCGGCGATCAGGCCGCCGATGATCCGGGCGTGGTCGCGCAGGTACATCCTGAAGAGCGTGGCGACCTGGTCGTTGCGCGAGCGGCCCGCGCGGAGCTTGCCGCCGAGGTCCGGGCCCAGCCGCTCCAACAGGCCGCGCTCCAGGGCGGTGTGGACGTCCTCGTCGGCGACGGTGCCGACGAAGGAGCCGTCCGCCACGTCCGCCTCCAGCCGGTCGAGACCGGCGATCATCCGGGTCAGTTCGTCGTCGGTGAGGAGCCCCGCCTTGTGCAGCACGCGCGCGTGGGCGCGCGAACCGGCGATGTCGTAAGGGGCGAGCCGCCAGTCGAAGTGGACGGACGCGGACAGCTTCGCCAGGGCCTCGGCGGGACCGTCCGCGAACCGGCCGCCCCAGAGCCGTACGTCACCGCTGTTGCTGCTCACTTGCGTTGCTCCTAGGAGAGTTACGGATGTGCCGCCGCCTCCCCGCTCGGAGGCGAGCGGGGAGGCGGTTGTCAGGCTAGTGCGGGTGCCGCCGTCGGGCGGTCAGGCCAGGTCGCGCTTGGCGGCGATCTTCGACGACAGGCTGTAGATGTCGATGAAGCCCTTGGCGGCGGCCTGGTCGAACGTGTCGCCCGTGTCGTAGGTGGCGAGGTTGAAGTCGTACAGCGACTGGTCGGAGCGCCGGCCGGTGACCACCGCGCGACCGCCGTGCAGGGTCATCCGGATGTCGCCGGAGACGCTGCGGCTGGCCTCGTCGACAAAGCCGTCCAGGGCGCGCTTGAGCGGGGAGAACCACTGGCCGTCGTAGACCAGTTCGCCCCAGCGCTGCTCGACCTGCCGCTTGTAGCGGGCCAGTTCGCGCTCGACGGTGACGTTCTCCAGTTCCTGGTGGGCGGTGATCAGGGCGATCGCGCCCGGAGCCTCGTACACCTCGCGGGACTTGATGCCCACGAGCCGGTCCTCGACCATGTCGATCCGGCCGATGCCCTGGGCGCCGGCGCGCTCGTTGAGCTGCTGGATGGCCTGCAGGACGGTGACGGGCTTGCCGTCGATGGCGACCGGGACGCCCTCCTTGAAGGTGACGATCACCTCGTCGGCCTCGCGGGGCTCGGCCGGGTTGGAGGTGTACTCGTAGATGTCCTCGATCGGGGCGTTCCAGATGTCCTCCAGGAAGCCCGTCTCGACGGCGCGTCCGAAGACGTTCTGGTCGATGGAGTACGGGGACTTCTTGGTGGTGGCGATCGGAAGCTGCTTCTGCTCGCAGAAGGCGATCGCCTTGTCCCGGGTCATCGCGTAGTCACGGACCGGGGCGATGCACTTGAGGTCGGGGGCGAGGGCGACGATGCCGGCCTCGAAGCGGACCTGGTCGTTGCCCTTGCCGGTGCAGCCGTGGGCGACGGTGGTGGCGCCGTGCTTCTTGGCGGCGGCTACCAGGTGCTTGACGATCGTCGGGCGGGAGAGGGCGGAGACGAGCGGGTAGCGGTCCATGTACAGGGCGTTGGCCTTGATCGCCGGGAGGCAGTACTCCTCGGCGAACTCGTCCTTGGCGTCCGCGACCTCGGCCTCGACGGCGCCGCACGCGAGGGCGCGCTTGCGGATGACGTCCAGGTCCTCGCCGCCCTGGCCGACGTCGACCGCAACGGCGATGACCTCGGCGCCCGTCTCCTCGGCGATCCAGCCGATGGCGACAGAGGTGTCCAGACCGCCTGAGTAGGCGAGTACGACGCGCTCGGTCACGGGTTTCTCCTCACAGTGCACTGGCTGACATGCATGAGTATGCAGCACTCTGCATGATTCGTCAATCTGCTCCGGAATCGGCGGCGCGTTGAACCCTCGAAACCGCTTTCCCGTATGTCTGGGTGACGGCGGCGCCGCGTCCGTGAACCCACCCCTGACCCAAGTGAGGCATCCCCATGTCCAGGGCACTACCCAAGTACGACAAGCGTCGCGTGACCTTGATCGGCGGCGCCGCCGCCCTGGTGCTGTCCGGTGCGGTGATCACCGGCTCCGCGCTCGCCGGGGAGGACTCCGAGGGCGGCGGCACCGACGCCCGCACCCTCGCGGCACCGGGAACGATCAGCTGCCCCGATGTCGCCTCGCAGTTGCCCGTGGTCCCCGCCTCCGCACAGGCCGAGGTCGACCGCAACCTCACCCTGCTCCAGACCCAGATCCAAGAAGCGAACAAACGCCTCACCGACACCGTCGGCCAAGGCGGACCCAACTTCGTCGACAACGCCATCCTCGGCCCCCTCAAGGACAAACGGGCCTCGACCATCGAGCGCATCGCCATCTCCATCGGCCGCACAGCCGAGAAACCGGCCGGCCTCGACTCCCTGGCCGCCTGCACGCTCACTCAGTGAGGTGACAGGCAGCCGTGTCCGCCCCGTGTCAGCGCCGGCCGGGGCGGCCACGGCGGAAGCCGGATCCGTCCCCACCGGATCCGGCTTCTCCTTTGACGTGCGGCTTCCCGGCCTCTCCTTCGGCGGACGAATTCTTCTTCGACGGCCACGCGGATTGCGGCGATACTCGGCAGACATGGGACATACCTATGAGCGCATCGACGGCAGACTCCGGACGTTCATCGAGGAACAGCCTCTCTTCTTCACCGCCACCGCTCCCCTCTCCGGCGACGGCACCGTCAACCTCTCCCCCAAGGGGCTCAAGGGCTCCTTCGCGGTGCTCGACGAACACACCGTCGCCTACCTCGACTTCGCCGGCTCCAACGCCGAGACGATCGCCCATCTGCGGGAGAACGGCCGCATCACGCTGATGTGGTGCGCCTTCCAGGGTCCGCCGAACATCGTCCGGGTGCACGGGCGGGGCGAGCCGGTCTTCCGCGACGACCCCCGCTTTCGCGCGCTGCTCGCCCACTTCCCCGACATCGACCCGATCCCGCACGGCCTGCGCGCCATCATCGTCGTCCGCGCCGAACTCGTCCGGGACACCTGCGGATACGCGGTTCCCTTCATGGCGTACGAGACGGACCGGGATCTGCACGGGCGGCGCTTCGCGCGGGAGGACGACGCCTCGCTGAGCGACTACTTCACCAAGAAGGACCACGTGGCGACGAGCCTGGACGGCCTGCCGGGGCTGCCGTTGCCGCTGCCGCCGTCTACCGTCTGAGCATGCGCCAAGGTGTCGTCGTCACCCTCATGTCCGCGTCCCTCCTCCTGCTCGGTACGGCACCCGCCACCGCCGAGACACCCCCGCTGCCGGCCCGGATGGCCGACACCGGGGGCGGCAGCCAGCTGATCACCGCCGAGGCGCCGCGGGCCGGCGCGACGTCCGGCACCGTCACCTGGTGGGACCGGCGGGGCGGGCGGTGGGTGCGGGCCGGTTCGGCGCCGGCCCGGTTCGGTGCGCAGGGACTCGTCTCGGGCACCGTGCGCAGGCAGGGCACGAACACGACCCCGACCGGGCTGTACGACCTGCCGTTCGCCTTCGGCGTGCGGCCCGCGCCGCCGGGCACGACGGTCCGGTACCGGCCGGTACGCGAGGACTCCTGGTGGTGCCAGGACACCGCGTCCCGGTCCTACAACCGCTGGACCCAACCCCGGCCGGCCGACTGCCGGGCCGCCGAGTCGGAGCACCTGATCGGGTACCGCACCCAGTACGCACACGCGCTCGTCATCGGCTTCAACTACCACCGGCCCGTGCGGGGCCGCGGTGCCGGGATCTTCCTGCACGTCAACGGGTCGGGCGCGACGGCCGGTTGCGTGTCGGTCCCGGCCGACGCGATGCGCCGGATCCTGCGCTGGGCCGACCCGACGGCACGGCCGCACATCGCCATCGGAACGACGGGCGGACCAACGGCAATCACCCGCTACTGACCCCACCCCGCCGGCCTCGGACCACGAACCGTCGGGCTCGGGCCGCGGAGCGCCGGCCTCGGGCCGCGGAGCGCCGGGCTCCGGTCCCGGAGAAACAGGGCTCCCGCCGGGGAGGCGGCAGACTTCGCCCCACCACAGCGCCTCACCACAGCGACGGACTCCGACCGCACGGAACCCGGCTACGGACCGGCAGCGCCAGGCTCCGGCCCGCCAGGGCCAAGCCCTCCTCCCGCAGGGTCCCGCGCCGACTGCACTGCGGCGGACTCCGGATCCGCAGGGCCCGGCTCGGGACGCCCAGCGGTGGGCTGCTGCCCGGGAGGGGCGGACGCATGGTCGGGCTCGGGGCGCGGGCGGGTGGGTTCCGCTGCCGTCGGACCCGGGGCGGGCTGTGGGGCTGTGGGTTCCGGTGGTGGGGTGGTTGTGGGCAGGCGGACCGTGAAGGTCGTGGTGCCCGGGCGGCTTTCCAGGTCCACGCTTCCTCCGTGTGCCTCCGCCACCGCCGCCACGATCGAGAGTCCGAGCCCCGCCCCGCCGCCCGCGGCCTCCGTGCGGCGGCGGTGTTCGGCACGGGTGAAGCGTTCGAAGACGCCGGGCCTGACCTCCTCGGGGACGCCCGGCCCGGTGTCGTGGACATCCAGCCGGACGGTGTCGCCGTCGGTCTCCAGGGACACCGTCACCTTCGTGCCGGCGGGCGTGTGCGACCGCGCGTTGGCCAGCAGGTTGGCCAGCACCTGTTGCAGGCGGTGGGCATCGCCGGTCACCGTCACCGGCTCCTCGGGCAGTTCCAGCGCCCAGCCGTGATCGGGCCCCGCGGCCCGTGCGTCCGTGACGGCGTCCAGCACGAGCCGGGTGAGGTCGACGGGCCGCCGCTCCAGGGGGCGTCCGGCGTCCAGCCGGGCGAGCAGCAGCATCTCGTCGACCATCTCGCCCATGCGGGCGGACTCGGCGGCGATCCGTTCCAGGGCCCGCGTCACTTCCGGGGGCACCGGTCCGGGATGCAGCAGGGCGAGTTCGGCGTGGCCGCGCACCGAGGCGACCGGGGTGCGCAGCTCATGGCTGGCGTCGGCGGCGAAGCCACGCAGCCGTTCCTCGCTCGCCTGCCGCTTGGTCAGCGCGTTCTCGACGTGCCCGAGCATCCGGTTGAACGCGGCGGCCACCTGCCCCACCTCGCCGCGCGGGTCGGCCTGCGGGGCCCGCGCGGGCAGCACGACGTCCCCGCTGGCCAGCGGGAGTTCGCTGACCCGGGTGGCGGTAGCGGCGACCCGGGTCAGCGGGCGCAGCGACCAGCGCACCCACAGGGCCCCGGCGACACCGGCGATCACCAGGGCGGCGCCGAAGACGACACCGGCGACCAGTTCGAGCCGGTGCACGGCGGCCTCCACCGGCTCCAGCGGCAGTCCGGTGATCAGCACGTCGCCGTCCTGGCCCCGGTAGGCGACGGCCCGGTAGGAGGCGTGCAGCGAGTCCAGCCCGACGGTGCGGGCCCGGCCGTCGGCCGGCAGGGCGGCGAGCCGCGCCCGGTCCCCGGCGGGCAGGGTGACATCGCGCAGATTGGCGGCGGCGCTGCCGGACGGCACGACGGCCGCGTTGGTGACCCGGCCGTCGACCAGCCGGGCGCCGAACGTGCCGGTCACCTGGCGCCTGGTGTCGCCGTGCTCGTCGCCGTCGTGGTCGCTCGGCGCCAGGACCTGGTGCTCCAGGCTGGCCGGGAGCCGGCTGCCGACGTCGGCGAGCTGCTGGTCGAGGCGGCGGGTGAGAAAGCCGTCCAGCTCGACGACGGCGGCCACGCCCACGGCGGCGCAGCTGACGGCGAGCAGCACGACCAGTCCCGCGCTGAGCCGGGCCCGTAGTGTGCGCGGCCACGGCAGCCGCCGCAGTCCCCGCGCCATGCCCCGCGGTACCGGCCTCATGAGTGCGCCGGCTTGAGCAGATAGCCGGCCCCGCGCACGGTGTGGATCATGGGCGCGCGGCCCGCGTCGACCTTCTTGCGCAGGTAGGAGATGTACAGCTCGACCACATGGGCCTGGCCGCCGAAGTCGTAGGACCACACCCGGTCGAGGATCTGTGCCTTGCTGAGCACCCGGCGCGGGTTGCGCATCAGGAAGCGCAGCAGCTCGAACTCGGTCGGGGACAGCTCGACCAGTTCGCCGGCCCGGGTCACCTCGCGGGCCTCCTCGTCCATGACCAGGTCGCCCACGACCAGCCGCGGTCCCTCCTCCTGCTGCCGGGCCATACCCGCGCGCCGCAGCAGTCCGCGCAGCCGGGCGACGACCTCCTCCAGGCTGAACGGTTTGGTGACGTAGTCGTCGCCGCCCGCGGTGATCCCGGCGATGCGGTCCTCCACGGCGTCCCGCGCGGTGAGGAAGAGCACACAGACGTCGGGCTGCACCTCGTGCAGCCGGCGCAGCACGGCGAAGCCGTCGGTGTCCGGCAGCAGCACGTCGAGGACGACCGCGTCGGGCAGCAGCTCGCGGGCCGCCGCGAGCGCCGAGGCGCCGTCGCCGGCCGCGCGGACCTGCCAGCCCTCGTAGCGCAGGGCTCCGGTGAGCACCTCGGCGAGGTCGGGGTCGTCGTCGACGACGAGGACGCGCAGCGGGGTCCCGTCGGGGCGGGTCAGGGCGGGGCGGCCGGAGCGGGTGGTGTTCATCTCGTCCTCCAGCATCACCCATCCCGGGCGTGGCCGGGCGGCGGGAATGCTCTGAGGTTCCTCTGAGTCCGCTCGGAGCGGCTGTCCTCAGAGGCGGTTCAGAGGTTGCGGCGGCACAGTGGCGGCTTCGGCGGCAGGGCACGGTGCGGATCCGCCGAGAGAGGACGTGATCATGGCCGCGGTGCATGAGCGGCGGACGGCACGCGCCGCTCCGCCCGCCTCCCGGTGGTCCCCGGCGGTCTGGCTGCCGGTGCTGCTGTGGGCGGGCGCGGCGGCCGTGCTCGCCCTGTGGTGGACGGACACGGGGCCGGTCGTCGGCGCGGCGGGCTGGCTGACCGGGGCCGGGCGGATCGCCGGTCTGCTGTGCGGGTACGCCTGCGCGGTGCTGGTGGGGCTGATGGCGCGGGTTCCGCTGCTGGAGGTGCGGATCGGCTCGGACCGGGTGGCCCGCTGGCATGCGATGGCGGGCCGGTACACGGTCTGTCTGCTGGTCGCGCACGTCGTGCTGACCCTGGCCGGGTACGCCGCGCAGGACCACGCCTCCCTCGTCCGTGAGACGGTCACCGTGGTCCTCGACTACCCGGAGATGCTGAAGGCGACCGCGGGCGGGGCGCTGCTGTGCGCGGTGGGGGTCGCCTCCGCGCGCGCCGTGCGCCGCCGCACCGGCTACGAGTTCTGGTACTACACGCACCTGCTGACGTACGCCGCCGTCTTCCTCGCCTTCTCCCACCAGCTGGCGCTCGGCAACGACTTCGCCGGCAAGCCCGCGGCCACCGCCGCCTGGTACGCGCTCTATCTGGGCGTCGCGGCCCTGGTGGGGTGGTACCGGCTGCTGGTGCCGGCGCGGCTGAACCTGCGCCACCGGCTGCGCGTCGAGTCGGTGCACAGGGAGGCGCCGGGCGTGCACTCGGTCGTCGTGTGCGGCCGGCGGCTGGACGAACTGGACGTGCGGTCCGGGCAGTTCTTCCGCTGGCGGTTCCTCGGCGCGGGCCTGGGCTGGACGTCGACGCCGTACTCCCTGTCGGCGCCGCCGCGCGGGGACCGGCTGCGGATCACGGTCAAGGCGCTCGGCGGCCACAGCGCGGCCGTGCCGCTGCTGCGGCCGGGCACCCGGGTGTGGGCCGAGGGCCCGTACGGCTCCCTGACGGCGGACCGGCGCACCGCGCACAGGACGCTGCTGATCGCGGGCGGCGTCGGCATCACCCCGCTGCGGGCGCTGTTCGAGACACTGCCCGGCGATGTGACCCTGCTCTACCGGGCGCGGACGGCCGAGGACCTGGCCCTGGGCGGCGAACTGGAGGCCATCGCGCGGTGGCGCGGGGCGACGGTGCGCTACGCCCTCAACGGGGCGGACGGCGAACGCCCGGCGCTGACCGCCGGGGCGCTGCGCGCCGCCTTCCCCGGACTCGCCGGCTACGACGTGTACCTGTGCGGTCCGCAGGGCTTCGCCGAGGACGTGTACGCGCAACTGCGGGCCGCGGGTGTGCCGGACCGCCGTATCCACCACGAGTCGTTCGAGCTGTAGAAGCCGCCAGAAAGGTGTGAGGTCGTCATGCACGCGTTGAGGAAGGCCCGTCCGCTGCGCCGCGTCGTACTGGCGAGCGCCGCGACCGTCTGCGGGACGGTCCTGCTGCTGGCCCTGAAGCCGCATGCGACCCCATCGGTGGCCGCGGGTGCGCCGGCGCCCGCTTCGTCCGCGGGGGCGAGCGCGTCGGCCACGGCTCCGGCCGCCGGCAGCAAGACCGTCACGGGTGACACGGCACAGACCCGCTGGGGCCCGGTCCAGGTGCGTGTCACGGTGCGGGGCGGCCGGCTCACCGACGCCACGGCCGTCGTCTACCCGCAGGACAATCCACGCGACCGGCAGCTCAGTGCCTATGCCCTGCCCCAGCTGCGCCGGGAGGCGCTGGCCGCGCAGAGCGCGCAGATCGACACCGTGTCGGGCGCCACCTACACCAGCGACGGTTACCGGCAGTCACTCCAGTCCGCACTGGACTCCGCGGGCCTGTGAACACTCGGGAGCCGTGACACGTATCTGTGGGCCAAGGGTCCCGTCCACCCGGAGGAACCGTGACCACCACCCTCGCAGGCGGACGTGCCGCCCGCCGTCAGACGATGCGCCGCATCCGCCAGCGCCGCTCACCGGCCGTCCCGCTGCTGCTCGCCGTCGCCGCGGGCGCGGTGGGCGTGCTGTGGCTGTGGTGGCACAACACCCCGTCCATCGCCGACGACAACAGCAGGATCCTCAACGCGGGCCGGATCACGGGTCTGCTGGCCGGCTACCTCATGGCGCTGGTCGTGCTCCAGATGGCGCGGGTCCCTGCGCTGGAGCGGCGGGTCGGTTCGGACCGGGTGGCCCGCTGGCACGCGATGAGCGGCCGCTACACGCTGTGCCTGGTCCTCGCCCACATCTTCCTCATCATGTGGGGCTACGCGCTCCAGGCGGGCAAGTCGCTCGGCGACATCGGCCGGCAGACCGTCGACTCCGTCAACCAGCTGCCCGACATGGGCAAGGCCGCCATCGGCACGGGCCTGTTGGTGCTCATCGGGCTGACCTCGCTCGGCGCGGTCCGCCGCAGGCTGCCGTACGACACCTGGTACCACGTCCACCTGATGACGTACGCGGCGGTGTTCCTGACGTTCTGGCACCAGATCACCGCCGGCAACGACTTCGCCCTGGAACCCGCCGCGAAGACCTTCTGGTACGCCCTGTACGGCTCGGTGACCGCGCTGCTCCTCTGGTACCGGGTCCTCACCCCGATCCGGCTGAACCTGCGGCACCGGATGCGGGTCGAGGCGGTGATCGAGGAGACCCCGGGCATCGTCTCGGTGCTGATCGGCGGGCGCAAGCTGCACCGGATGGGCGCGGAGGCCGGGCAGTTCTTCCGGTGGCGGTTCCTGGCGCCGGGTATGCGGTTCAGCTCGCACCCTTTCTCGCTGTCGGCGGCGCCCCGGCCGGACATGCTGCGGATCACGGTGAAGGCGATCGGCGACCACAGCGCCCGGCTGCGTGAACTGCGGCCGGGCACCCCGGTGTGGGCCGAGGGCCCGTACGGCGCGCTCACCGCGTCCCGGCGCAGCCGCGGCAAGGTGCTGCTGGTCGCGGGCGGCGTCGGCATCACACCGATGCGGGCGCTGTTCGAGACGCTGCCCGGCGCGGCCGGCGACCTGACCCTGCTGTACCGGGCCAACAGCACGCAGGACCTGGCGCTGTGGGACGAACTGGCGTCGATCGCCGAGGAACGCGGGGCCCGGCTGATGTACGCGGTGAACAGCCCGGAGGGGGAACGGCCGGACATCTCCGCGGACAACCTCCGGCGGAAGATCCCGGACATCGACCGGCACGACGTCTTCATGTGCGGTCCGACCGGGTTCGCGCAGTCGGTGTACGAGGCGCTGCGCGGCGCGGGGGTTCCCGCCCGCCGCATCCATCACGAGTCGTTCGAGATGTGAGCGACGGACTCTCAGCGGAACCCGACGGGAAATCAGGAGCGCACAGAACATGCGGAAGAGCCACCCCATACGGCGCGTCGTGCTGGCCACCGCCGCCACCGTGTCCGGCGTCGTCCTGCTGCTGACGCTGAAGCCGGCCTCGGACCCGGCCTCCGCGTCGGCGGCGGGCGCGGCGCCCCAGCAGACGGCGGCGGCGCAGGAGTCGCCGCAGGGCGGAGCACAGGCCGCCGGATCCGGCACGGTGACCGGTGCCGCGGCCCGGACCCAGTACGGGGCCGTGCAGGTACGTCTGACCGTCAGCAACGGCAGGATCACGGCGGCGGAGGCGGTGCAGGCGCCCAAGGGCGGCACCAGCGACCAGAAGACGGCACTCGCCGTACCGAAACTGAACCAGGCCGCCGTGGCCGCACAGAGCGCCCGCATCGACTCCGTCTCCGGCGCCACCTACACCAGCAACGGCTACCGGCAGTCACTCCAGTCGGCGCTGGACAAGATGAAAGCGGCGGGTTCCTCGCCCGCGTCGCCCGTCGCACCGTCCTCCTCCGCCGCCGCACAGGCCGGTTCCCGCACGCTCACCGGCGAGGCCGCCCAGAGCCCGTACGGTCCGGTCCAGGTGCGGATCACGGTCACCGACGGGAAGATCACCGCGGCGGAGGCGGTGCAGGCGCCCAAGGGCGGCACCAGCGACCAGAAGACGGCACTCGCCGTACCGAAACTGAACCAGGCCGCCGTGGCCGCACAGAGCGCCCGCATCGACTCCGTCTCCGGCGCCACCTACACCAGCAACGGCTACCGGCAGTCGCTCCAGTCGGCGCTGGACCAGGCCGGTGGCTGACGTGGTGGCGGAGCCGGCGAAGACTCCCGGCGCGGTGCGTCACGCGGAGGAGGTCATGGGGACGGTCTTCTCCTTCGACGTCCGCGGCGGGGAACCGGATGCCGTGCGGGCGGCGCTGGACGAGGCGGTCGCGGGGCTGCACCGGGTCGACGAGGTGTTCAGCACGTACCGCGAGGACAGTCAGGTCTCCCGGCTGGCCCGGGGCGAGCTGGCCCTGGCGGACTGCGATCCCGAGGTGGCCGAGGTGCTGGAACTGGGGACCGAGGCGGAGCGGCTGAGCGAGGGGTGGTTCAGCACGGCGTACCGGGGCCGGCTCGATCCGACCGGGATCGTCAAGGGCTGGGCAGCCGAGCGGGCCGCGCTGCGGATCACCGCGGCCGGGGTGAGCGGGGTGAGCGTGAACGGCGGCGGCGACGTGCAGATGTTCGGCGTGCCCGAGCCGCACCGGCCGTGGCGGGTCGGGGTGGCGGATCCGCTGCGGCCCGGCGGGCTGGCGGCGGTGGTGTCCGCGGCCGGGGTGGACCGGCTGGCGGTGGCGACGTCCGGGACGGCGGAACGCGGCGCGCACATCGTGGACCCGCGGACCGGGCGGACGGCGGTCACGGACCTGGTGGCGGTGACCGTGATCGCTCCCCGGCTGACCTGGGCGGACTGCTGGGCCACGGCCGCGTTCGCGATGGGCTCGCGGGCCGGCCTCGACTGGCTGGAGTCCCTTGCGGACGTGGAGGCCCTACTGATCACAGCAGGCGACGAGGTCCGCTGCACAGAGGGCCTGGCAGCCCGCCTGGGCTAACGCCTCGCGGCGGGTGGGCCGGCCCCACATCCCGGCACCCCCAAGGCACCGCCGCGCCCACCCACACACAGCCACCCACCCCAGGGCCGCGGGGAACTGCGCGACCGGCCAAAACCCTCAGTGACCGTTCTGGGCCAAGCGCAGCAAGTGGTCTGCCAGGGCCTGCCCCCCACTGGCCTCCCGACTGATCAACAGCACCGTGTCGTCACCCGCGATCGTCCCGAGGATGTCATGCAGTTCGGCCTGGTCGATGGCGGACGCGAGAAACTGCGCGGCCCCCGGAGGGGTCCGCAGCACCACGAGGTTCGCCGAAGCCTCCGCAGAGATCAGCAGCTCCTGGGAGAGGCGCCGCATGCGCTCCTCCTTCGCCGACTCCCCGAGCGGCGCCCGGGGCGTGCGGAATCCGCCCTCGCTCGGCACCGCGTAGATCAGGTCACCGTCGGTGTTGCGGATCTTCACCGCGTTCAGCTCGTCCAGGTCCCGGGAGAGCGTCGCCTGGGTGACGCTCAGCCCGTCGTCGGACAGGAGCTTCGCCAGCTGGCTCTGCGACCGCACCGGCTGCCGATTGAGGATGTCCACGATCCGGCGGTGCCGCGCGGTCCGGGTCTGCGGCACGGCGGGCCCGGCGGCCTGCTCGTTGTCCTGCCCGTGGTCCTGCTCCTGGCTCATCGTCGTCTCATTCTCCGGATCGTCCGTCCCCGTTCACTGCGTCGAGGATGCCGGGCAGGGCCCGGAGGAACGCCTCCGTCTCGTCGTCGCCGACGTTCAGCGGCGGCATCAGCCGTACCACGTCGGGAGCGGGCGCGTTCACCAGGAAACCGGCGTCCTGAGCCGCCTGCTGGGCCTGCGGCGCGAGCGGCTCGGTGAGCACGATACCCAGGAGGAGGCCGGCGCCCCGGACATGGGCGATCAACGGGTGGCCCAGCGCCTCGATCCCGTCGCGCAACCGTTCGCTCTGCCGCTTGACGTTCTCCAGCAACCCGTCGTTCGCGATGGTGTCGAGGACCGCGAGCCCCGCGGCGCAGGCCACCGGGTTGCCGCCGAAGGTCGACCCGTGCTGGCCGGGCCCGAGCAGTTCGGCGGCGCGGCCGAAGGCGACCGTGGCGCCCAGCGGCAGCCCGCCGCCGAGGCCCTTGGCGAGGGTGACGATGTCCGGCAGGACGCCCTCGTGGGCCTGGTACTCGAACCAGTTGCCGGTGCGGCCGACGCCGGTCTGCACCTCGTCCAGGACCAGCAGCGAACCGGTGGCGGCGGTGATCGCGCGGGCCGCCTTCAGATAGCCGGCGGGCGGCACCACGACGCCGTTCTCGCCCTGGATCGGTTCGATGACGACGAGGGCCGTCTCCTCGGTGACCGCGGCGGCCAGCGCCTGCGCGTCTCCGTAGGGCACGTGCGTGACGTCGCCGGGCAGCGGCCGGAACGGTTCCTGCTTGCCGGGCTGGCCGGTGAGCGCGAGGGCGCCCATGGTCCGGCCGTGGAAGCCGCCCTCGGTGGCGACCATGTGGGTCCGCCCGGTGCGCCGGCCGATCTTGAAGGCGCCCTCGTTGGCCTCGGCGCCGGAGTTGCAGAAGTACACCCGGCCGTCGCGGCCGAAGAGTTGGAGGAGCCGTTCGGCGAGGGCGACGGGCGGCTCGGCGATGAACAGGTTGGAGACGTGGCCGAGAGCGGCGATCTGCCGGCTCACGGCCGCCACGACCGCCGGGTGGGCGTGGCCGAGCGCGTTGACCGCGATACCGCCGACGAAGTCGAGGTACTTCTTGCCGTCGGCGTCCCACAGCGTCGTGCCGGCGCCGCTTACCAGCGGCAGCCGGGGGGTGCCGTAGTTGTTCATGAGCGCGCCCTGCCACCGCGTGGTCAGTTCCTGATTGCCCGTCATGGGGCGTCCCCCTCCTGCTCGTCGGGCACGACCATGGTGCCGATGCCCTCGTCGGTGAAGATCTCCAGCAGGATCGAGTGCTGGACCCGGCCGTCGATGACGCGGGCGGTGCGCACGCCGCCGCGCACGGCGTGCAGACAGCCCTGCATCTTCGGCACCATGCCGGCAGACAGATCCGGCAGCAGTCTCTCCAGTTGGGAAGCGGTGAGGCGGCTGATCACCTCGTCGGAGTGCGGCCAGTCCTCGTAAAGGCCCTCGACATCCGTGAGGACCATGAGGGTTTCGGCGCCCAGGGCCGCGGCGAGCGCCGCGGCCGCCGTGTCCGCGTTGACGTTGTAGACGTGTCCGTCGTCCTGGCTGCGGGCGATGGAGGAGATGACCGGGATGCGGCCGTCGGCGAGCAGGGCCTCGATCGCGCCCGTGTCGATGGCGGTGATCTCGCCCACCCGTCCGATGTCGACCGGTTCGCCGTCGATCTCGGGCAGGTGCTTGGTGGCGGTGATGGTGTGCGCGTCCTCGCCGGTCAGGCCCACGGCGAGCGGCCCGTGCCGGTTGAGCAGCCCCACCAGTTCGCGCTGCACCTGCCCGGCGAGCACCATGCGTACGACGTCCATGGCGTCCTCGGTGGTGACTCGGAGGCCGGCCTTGAACTCGCTGACGATGCCGTGCCGGTCGAGCGCGGCGCTGATCTGCGGGCCGCCGCCGTGCACCACGACCGGTTTGAGACCGGCGTGCCGCAGGAAGACCACGTCCTGGGCGAAGGCGGCCTTCAGCTCCTCGTCCACCATGGCGTTCCCGCCGAACTTGATGACGACGGTCTTGCCGTGGTGCCGGGTCAGCCAGGGCAGCGCCTCGACGAGGATCCGGGCCTTGGGCAGCGCGGTGTGTTTACGGGTGGTTGCGGTGCTCATGAGCTGTATGCGCTGTTCTCGTGGACGTAGTCGGCGGTCAGGTCGTTGGTCCAGATGGTGGCGGTCTCGGTGCCGGCCGACAGGTCGGCGACGATATGCACCTCGCGGTAGCGCATGTCGACCAGGTCACGGTCCTCGCCGACGCCGCCGTTCTTGCACACCCAGACGCCGTTGATGGCGACGTTGAGCCGGTCGGGCTCGAAGGCGGCGGCGGTGGTGCCGATGGCGGACAGGACACGGCCCCAGTTGGGGTCCTCGCCGTGGATGGCGCACTTGAGCAGGTTGTTGCGGGCGATGGAGCGGCCCACCTCGACGGCGTCGTCCTCGGTGGCGGCGCCCATCACCTCGATCTTGATGTCCTTGCTGGCGCCCTCGGCGTCCTGGATGAGCTGCCGGCCGAGGTCGTCGCAGACCTGCCGTACGGCCTCGGCGAATTCCGCGTACTGCGGAGTGATGCCGGAGGCGCCGGAGGCGAGCAGCAGCACGGTGTCGTTGGTGGACATGCAGCCGTCGGAGTCGACCCGGTCGAAGGTGACCCGGGTGGCGGCGCGCAGCGCCCGGTCCAGCGTGTCGTCGTCGGCGACGGCGTCCGTGGTGAGGACGACCAGCATGGTGGCGAGGCCGGGGGCGAGCATGCCGGCGCCCTTGGCCATGCCGCCGACGGTCCAGCCGTTGCCGGTGACGACGGACGTCTTGTGCACGGTGTCGGTGGTCTTGATGGCGATGGCGGCCTTCTCGCCGCCGTGCTCGGAGAGCTGGGCGGCGGCGGCCTCGACGCCCGGCAGGAGCTTGTCCATGGGCAGCAGCACGCCGATCAGGCCGGTGGAGCAGACGGCCACCTCGACGGCGCCCCGGCCGAGGACCTCGGCCGCCTTCTCGGCGGTGGCGTGCGTGTCCTGGAAGCCCTGGGGGCCGGTGCAGGCGTTGGCGCCGCCGGAGTTGAGGACGACGGCGGAGACCTGGCCGCTTGCGATGACCTGTTCGGACCAGAGCACGGGGGCGGCCTTCACGCGGTTGGAGGTGAAGACGCCCGCGGCGGCCCGGCGGGGCCCGTCGTTGACCACGAGGGCCAGGTCCGGGTTGCCGTTCTGTTTGATCCCGGCGGTGATGCCCGCCGCCGTGAACCCTTTGGCTGCCGTGACGCTCACTGCATCTCCTTGTTCGCTTCTGCGCCCGTGCGGCGCGGCGGTGCGGCCTTCGTCGTCTGCAACCCGGCGGCTGCACGGTCGTCGCTCAGGGTGCGACTCCGATCGTGGAAAGCCCCGTGGTCTCGTCGAGTCCGAGGGCGATGTTCATGCTCTGGACGGCACCGCCCGCGGTGCCCTTGGTCAGGTTGTCGATGGCGCTGATCGCGATGATGCGTCCTACGGCGGCGTCGTACGCGACCTGCACCTGAACGGCGTTCGAACCGTGGACGGACGCCGTGGCGGGCCACTGTCCCGCGGGCAGCAGGTGGATGAACGGCTCGTCGGCGTAGGCCTTCTCGTAGGCGGCGCGCACCGACTCGGCGGTGACCGGCTCGCGTGCCTTCGCGCTGCACGTGGCGAGGATGCCGCGGGGCATCGGCGCGAGGGTCGGGGTGAAGGAGACGGCGACCCGCTCGCCCGCCACGGCGCTGAGGTTCTGGATCATCTCGGGGGTGTGCCGGTGACCGCCGCCGACGCCGTACGGCGACATGGACCCCATGACCTCGCTGCCCAGCAGGTGCGGCTTGGGTGCCTTGCCCGCGCCGGAGGTGCCGGAGGCGGCGACGATCACGGCCTCGGGCTCGGCGAGGCCCGCCGAGTAGGCGGGGAAGAGGGCGAGCGAGACGGCGGTCGGATAGCAACCGGGTACCGCGATGCGCTTGGACCCCTCCAGCGCGGCGCGGGCACCCGGCAGTTCGGGAAGGCCGTAGGGCCAGGTCCCGGCGTGCCCAGAACCGTAGAACCGCTCCCAGTCGGCGGCGTCCTTGAGCCGGAAGTCGGCGCCCATATCGACGACGAGGACGTCGGGGCCGAGTTGCTCGGCGACGGCGGCGGACTGCCCGTGGGGCAGGGCGAGGAAGACCACGTCGTGCCCGGCGAGGGCCGCGGGGGTGGTCTCGGCCAGCACCCGGTCGGCCAGCGGCAGCAGATGTGGCTGGAGCGTGCCGAGCCGCTGGCCGGCGTTGGAGTTGCCGGTCAGGGCACCGATCTCGACCTCGGGGTGTGCGAGGAGCAGCCGCAGGACCTCTCCGCCCGCGTATCCGCTCGCTCCGGCCACCGCCGCACGTACCGCCATGTCACCCTCCTCCTAGATGGCATGACTATACGTTTCGCTGCACGTTTATGCAATCCTATGCGGCATCCCCCTCTGGAACCCGGGGCAGCATCACCCAGCGGGAGACCACGAAGGTCACCGGAATCGCCGCCGCGGACGCGAGCAGGGGCGCGAACCGGCTGCCCGCGTGCAGCACGCCGACGATCACGTACACACCCGCCGTGGTGATCAGGAAATTGGTGGCGTTGGTCAGCGGAAACAGCAGGAATTTCCGCCAGGTGGGCCGTATTCGATAGGTGAAGCGGGCGTTCAGGAAAAAGGACCCGGTCATACTCAGCAGGAATGCAAGAACATGCGCGAAGAGATAGGGCAAACGCATCAGGAACAACAGGTAGAGACCGTAGTACGTGCCCGTGTTCACGACGCCGACGGCGGCGAAGGTGAGCATCTGCCGCGGCAGCGGCCGGGTCGCCGGGCGGGGCGTCGGACTGGTCGTCGCGGTGCGCATCAGGGGATGAGGTCTTTCGTCCGTTCCACGTTGGTCGCCTTCACCAGGAAGTGCGGGCGCCCCTTGACCTCGTAGTAGATCCGTCCGGTGTACTCGCCGATGACCCCGAGCATGATCATCTGCACCCCGGCGAGGGCGGTGACCGCGGTGATGATGGTGACATAGCCGGGTGTGTCCACGCCGTGGACGAGCGCGGCGCCCACGATCCACGCCGTGTACACGCCCGCGCACAGCAGCAGTCCCAGGCCCAGGTACAGGGCGGCGCGCAGCGGCCGGTTGTTGAAGGAGAGCAGTCCGTCGAGGCCGTAGTTGAGCAGGCTGCGCAGGGTCCAGGAGCTGCGGCCGTGCTCGCGCACCGTGTTCGTGTACTCGAAGGTGGTGCTGGGAAAGCCGACCCAGGCGAACAGGCCCTTGGAGAAGCGGTTGTACTCGGTGAGGTCGAGGACCGCGTCCACCACGCGCCGCGACAACAGCCGGAAGTCGCCGACGCCGTCGACGAGTTCCACGTCCACGAGCCGGTTGACCGTCCGGTAGTACAGGCGGGCGGTGAGGGTGCGGGCGATCCCCTCGCCGGTCCTGGTGCGCTTGGCTATGACCTGGTCGTAGCCCTGTCCGCGCAGTTCGACCATGCGCTTGATCAGTTCGGGCGGGTGCTGGAGGTCGGCGTCCATGACGATCACGCAGTCCCCCGTGGCGTGCCGCAGACCGGCGAGCAGGGCGGCCTCCTTGCCGAAGTTGCGGCTGAAGGAGACGTAGCGCACCCGTGCGTCGAGGTCGGCGAGTTCCTGCAGGACGACCAGCGTCCGGTCGCGGCTGCCGTCGTCGACGTACACGAACTGCATGTCGTGCCCGAGCGGCAGCAGTTCATCGGCGACCTTCTGCACCGCTTCGTGGAAGCGTCCGAGGACGTCCTCCTCGTTGTAACAGGGCGCGACGATCGAGATGAGCATGGGTTCTTCCCCCTGGGCGGTCACAGAGCGTGGGTGAGGCGCTCGGGTTGTTCGGTCGTGGTCGTCGGTGCGGCGGCCCGTCGGCGGCGAACGGCGCCGAGCACGCAGAGCAGGATCAGGATCAGCAGCGCGGCGCCCCCCGCCGCCGCGCCCAGCCGCAGTCCCGGTGGGTGGAACGTGCAGCTCAGACTGGTCGCGGAGCCGTCCAGGGGCACCGCGATCAGCCCGTAGTACTCCCCGGCGGGCTTCTCCTCGGCGCCGCCTGCGGCGCACCGCCAGCCGGCGATCCGCGGTGCCGCGACGACGGCGGTCCCCTTGCTGCCGGCGGGGAGTTCGGCCCGCAGCGTGCCGTCATCGACGGTCACCGCGGTGGCCGCGGTGGCCCGCAGCCCCTCGACGGCGGTGCGCAGCGCGGCGGTGTCCAGGCAGCCGA
Source organism: Streptomyces sp. NPDC004629 (assembly GCF_042873595.1). Classification (NCBI taxonomy): domain Bacteria; kingdom Bacillati; phylum Actinomycetota; class Actinomycetes; order Kitasatosporales; family Streptomycetaceae; genus Streptomyces; species Streptomyces sp. NPDC004629. The sequence goes on from NZ_JBIALO010000005.1 coordinate 138,447, forward strand.
CCGCGCCGCGGTCCGGCACCCGGCCGGGCCGGTCCGGGCTCAGCTCGATCCGCAGCCGCCCGGCGGCCGGAACCGCGCCGAGCGGCTGCATGGCCGCGATCTTGGCGCCCTCGGCATCAGACCGGAACCGGGCGACCGGCCCGCCGCCGGCAAGCCGCGCGGTGCCCGAGAAATGCGGCGCCCACAGGAACACCCGGTCGCCGGCCGTGCAGCGCGCCGTGATCGTGGGACCGGGCAGGTCCGCGCGGGCGGGCGCGGCGACGAGCAGCCCCGGACGGCGGGCGTCGCCGCGCTGCGGGGGCCGGCCGGCGCCGGTGCGCACCGTCGCGCGGGGCAGGGTGTAGACGCGGCTGCCCAGCAGCCGTTCCTGGTTGCGGTACGGCGACGGTCCGAAGGCCGCGACGCCGGTGTGCGCCGAGGTGCCGGGCGGGCGCACGGTCACCAGGGGCGGCACCTGTGCGCGGGACACGGTCACCGGGCCGCCGCCCTGCGGCAGCCACGACTGGTGCGGGTCCGGCGGGGAGTGCACCCGCGCGCCGACGGAGAAGACCGCGTCCGTGACGGGGTTGTCCAGGCTCTGCAGGCTCCGGCCCCGCGAGGTCCAGCCGCCGCCGACGGCGGTGAGGGTACTGCTGAGGACGTCGGAGGTGAGGCTGCTGTAGTACTGGACGCCCTGGCCGCCCACCATCAGCGGGTCGTTGGAGACGGTCTGGTCCCGGCCCGGTTCGGTGCGGTAGCGGGGCCAGTCGTCGGCGCCCGCGATCGCGTCGGCCTGCCGCTGCTGCCGCTCGCCCCAGGGCGCGTAGTCGTCCATGTGGGCGAGGCGCTGCCGGCTGGCCACCGCGGAGGTCGCGGCGGTCTCGCCGAGTTGCCCGCCGAAGAGCAGCGCGACGGCGCAGCCGGCCAGTACCGTGCGCCGGCGCCCGGCGGCCGGCCGGCCCAGGCCCTGGCCCTGGCCCTGGCCCTGCGAGGCGAGCAGGGCGAGCCCGCCGAGCGCGCCCACGACGGCGAGCAGGAACACCGCCCATGTGTAGCGGTGCACCAGCGCGCTGCGGCTCGCGACGGCGGCGATCAGCGCGAGCAGCGCGCTCGCCGCGCCCAGTGCGCGCCAGTCCGGCGGGCCGTGGGACAGGGTGTGCCAGGCGGCGATGACCAGCACCGCGCACAGGACGAACGCCTCCCGGTAGGCGCTGCCCTGCGGGGTGGCGAAGGCGTGCCAGGCCAGTTGTGTCGGCGCCCACTGCAGCGACAGGGTCACCGCGATCACGAGCAGCGTCCAGCCCGCGCGCACCCGCCGGGGCACCGCCCGGTGGAACGGCAGGGCGAGCGCGAGCAGCAGCGCGGTGACGCCCACGTACAGGGCCGGGCTGCCGAAGCTGTACGTCGTCGGCAGCAGCCGGGCCAGCAGGTCGTCCGTGGGGACCGGGACGAAGTGTCCCTCGCGGGCGGGGGAGGCGTGCTTGGTGCCGAGGTACACGACCGCCACCAGCGGTGCGGCCAGGCCCATGCCGAGCGCGACGGTGCCGGCGGCCCGGCCGGCCGCCGCCAGCGCCTGCCGGCGCGGGAGTCCGGCGAGCAGCAGCCGGAGCAGCAGTACGAGTCCGGCGGCGAGGGTGGCCATGTACGCGGTGTAGAAGTTGGCGATCCAGGCGAGCGCGACGATCAGCACGCCGAGGACCGGGCGCCGGCGCCGCAGGGTCCACTCACCTACCAGGCACAGCAGGGGCAGCGCGATCAGGCCGTCGATCCACATCGGGTTGTAGATGGCGACGGCGACGCCCCAGCCGCACAGGGCGTAGGAGGCGCCCAGCAGACCGGCCGCCCACCAGCGGCCGGGGCGCAGGGCGAGCAGCAGGCAGGCCATGGCAGCGCCGGCGGCCGCCGTCTTCAGCACGGTGACGACGTACACCGCGAGGTCGATCTCGTCCCGTGGGAAGACGGCGACGAGCAGGGCGAAGGGGCTGCCGAGGTAGGTGCCGATGTCGGGCAGGAAACTCGCGCCGTAGCCGGACTGCCAGTTGATGAAGAGCCCGCCGTCGGCGCGGCCGTGCAGCAGGTCCCACAGGTGGGCGTGGAAGGGTACGTACTGGTTGCCGAGGTCGTTGACGCTGCGGGTGCGGGGGCCGAACGGGTAGCAGCGGGCGAGCGCGTCGGCCGCGCACAGCGCGGTGACGGTGATGGCCGCGGCGAGCAGGGCTGCGGATCGCCCGGTGACGCGGCTGTCACCGGGCGGGGTCGGGCGGTGCATTCTCGGGAGGCCCCCAGAGGGAATTCGGGACGCGCGGTCCCTGCCGGGGGTGTCAATCCCCGTGCTTCGCTGATTCGCCGGGTTAGACGGGTCTGGTTTCCGGATGGTTGTGTCACCGACGCGATCTGATGCCCTGAATTCCGAATACCTGCGCGTTTCATAAATCCTCGCCGACGATTGGGAAAACGGCGGCTTTCCAGAACATGTGCGAAAGGTGAATACGGTCGGCCCTGGCTCTGGCCGCGTCCGGCCGCCTGTCGGTGACACCGGGCATGCCCACCGGGCCGTCGCCCGGCGGCTAGCGCCGGCCGAGCCCGCTCCGGGGGCATCTGCCGTCCGCCGGCTGCGGCCACGTCGTGGCTGATCGCGCCGTTCCCCGCGCCCCCTCCGGGGGCACCCGCCGACCGCCAACCGCGGCCACGTCGTGGCTGAATGCGCCGCTCCCCGCGCCCCCCTCCGGGGGCACCCGCCGTCCGCCCGCTGCGGCCACATCGTGGCTGATCGCGCCGCTCCCCGCGCCCCCCTCCGGGGGCACCCGCCGTCCGCCCGCTGCGGCCACATCGTGGCTGATCGCGCCGTTCCCCGCGCCCCCCTCCGGGGACGTAGGGTCGGCGCCATGGATGTGCTGCTGCCGTACCTGGCTCTGGCGGAGGGGCTCGCCGTTGTGCTCGGCTTCTTCACCTGGCTGGCGCGGCTGATCCGGCGCCGCGGCGCGGCCGGCGCGGGGATCGGCGCCGCCCTGGCCGCGTACGAAGAGGCCTTCCGCGTCACGAGCCATGCCGCGCACCACGAGGTCCGGGCCCAGGCGCAGCGCAAGGCGCCCACCGGCTCCCCGGACGGCCCGCGGCCCGGGACGGGGACGACATGAGCCGGCCCGAGGGCGTGTACCGCGCGACGGCGGGCGACGAGGTGCGGGGCGTGCCGGACGTGTTCGCGTATCTGGCCGGGCGCTGGCACGTCGAGCGCACCGTGCGGGACCTGGCGAACGGCGACGAGGGCCGCTTCACGGGCGGCACCGTCTTCAGCCCGCTGCCCGGCGGCGGGCTGCTGCACGAGGAGTCCGGCACGTTCACCTGGCGGGGGGTGCCGCGGCCCGCCGAGCGGACCCTGCGCTTTCTGCCGGGCGCCGACGCGGGCACGGCGGACGTCCGCTTCGCCGACGGGCGGCCCTTCCACGACCTGGACCTGACCTCGGGCCGCCATGTCGCCGACCACCCGTGCGCGGCGGACCTCTACCGGGGCGAGTTCACCGTCCAGGACGCGGACCGCTGGCGGACGGTGTGGCGGGTGGGCGGCCCCGCGAAGGACCTCCTCCTCGTCACCGACTACAGGCGCGCGCACTGAGCCGGCGCGCCGTCGACGCGCAGGTTCCAGCGGCCCGCCCGGCCGGTGACCGTGGCCGCGGACAGAGGGCGGACGTCGATGTTCCAGTACGTCGCTGGGGGCGCCTTCAGCACGTGGACGAGGGCCGCACGGATCACCGAGGGCTCGGCCACGGCGACGATGCGGCCGCCGTCGTCGGCGGGGCGGGTGTCCAGCCAGCCGCCCACCCGGGAGATGAAGGCCAGCAGCGACTCACCGCCGTGCGGGGTGGAGCGCGGGTCGGCGAGCCAGGCGTCCACCGACTCCGGTTCCCGGGCCATCGCCTCGCCCAGCGTGAGCCCCCGCCAGCGGCCCATGTCGCAGTCGCGCAGGGCGAGTTGCACCAGGGGCGCGTACCCCAGGGCGTCACCGGTCGCCCGGTTGCGGGGGGTCGGCGAGCAGTAGCGCAGCTCGGCCGCCGCCAGCGGCCGCAGCTCCCCCGCGACCCGCAGCACCTCGTCCCAGCCCGCCTGGTCCAGCGGCCGGTCGTCCTGGAAGCGTTCGGCGAGCAGCGGTGAACTGCGCGCGGCGGCGACGAACGTCACCCGAAGTGGCATGCGGTGATGGTGTGCCGCCCAAGTATCCAGGTCAAGGGGGACCGCCGGGGAGATGCCGAGGGGTCCAGGACTTTACTCGAAGACGTGCACCGTCCACTGGTCCGGCCGGTGCAGCGACCCACGCCTCCCGCCGCGTCGCCGTCCAGGGTTCCTCACCGCCTAGAAGATCTCGTCGCAGGCCGTGCGCAGGCGACGCAGGCCCTCGCTGATGTCCGCGGTCCCGGAGACCGCGGCGAAGCTCAACCGGACGTGCGGCGCGGGGGGTTCGGCGCTGAAGTAGGGGCGGCCCGGGGTGAGGGCGACGCCCGCGCGCAGCGCCGCGGCGGTCAGGGCGGCCTCGTCGGTGCCGTCGGGCAACCGGAGCCAGAGGTGGTAGCCGCCGGACGGGACGTGCGGCAGGCCGAGTTCGGGCAGCCGCAGCCGCAGGCCCGTCGTCATGGCGGTGCGGCGGGCGGTCAACTCGGCCGACAGGGCGCGCAGATGGCGCGGCCAGGCGGGCGAGCCGACGAGTTCGAGCGCGGCCTCCTGGAGTGGCCTGGGCACGAAGAACGTGTCGACGACCTGGATGGCGCGCAGCCGTTCCAGCACCGGCCCCCGCGCGGCCAGGGCGCCCACCCGGAGACTGGGCGAGGTCGCCTTGGTCAGCGAGCCGACGTGCACGACGACGCCGTCCACGTCGTCCGCGGCCAGCGGTCGCGGCAGCGGCCCCGCGTCCGTGTGCACCAGCCGCCGCACGAAGTCGTCCTCGACCACGAAGGCGCCGGCCTCCCGGGCGATCCGCAGCACCTCGGCCCGCCGGTCGGGGGCGAGGACGGCGCCGGTCGGGTTCTGGAACAGGGGCTGGCAGACGAAGACCCGGGCGCCGCTCGCCCGGAACGCGTCGGCGAGCAGCCGCGGCCGCACCCCGTCCGGGTCCACCGGCACGGGCACCGGGCGCAGCCCGGCCGCGCGGGCGAGCGCCAGCATGCCCGGATAGGTCGGGGACTCGACGAGCACCGGCGCGCCCGGCGGAGCAAGCGCCCGCAGCGCGGTGGCCAGCGCGGTCTGCCCGCCCGCCGCGACCAGCACCTCGGCCGCCGTGACGCCGCCGCCGATACCGCGCGCGAACCACTCCCGCAGCTCGGGCAGGCCCTCCAGGGGCGGGCGTCCCCAGGCGCCGGGCCGCCGCCCGGCGCGGGCGAGGGCCGCCGCCATGGCCCGCTCGGGCTGCAGCGAGGGATGCAGATAGCCGCCGTTGAACTCCAGCACGCCGGGCGGCGGCGCGGCGAGGCAGACAGTGACCCCGGAGGCGTCGACGGTGCGCGGTACGAGGTCGGCGGCGCCGTCGGCGCTCAGCGCGACCTCCTGCCAGGAGGTGTCCCCGTCGCGCGTGGCCGGCGTGCGGGGCCGCGCCCGGAACGCCCCGGCGCCGGGCCGGGTCACCACCAGCCCCTCGGCGGACAGCTGCGCCAGGGCCCGGGAAACCGTCACCGGACTCACCCGGAACCGCTCGACGAGGGACCTGCTCGACGGGAGCTTTCCACCCTGTGGATAGCGGTCCATCTCCTGTCGCAGCCGTTCCGCCAGTTCACCGACGCTGCTACGCTCATGCATGAGAGTGAAGAGTAGCGCTACTGACGCCACCCGGATAGCGGTCACCGATCCCCGCGAGGGCGTCGGCCTCGGCACCCTCCAGGCCGCCCTGGGCGTCGTCGCCTTCTCGCTCACCTTCCCGGCCACCGCGTGGGGGCTGGAGGGCATCGGGCCCTGGTCGCTGGTCGCCGTCCGCAGCGTGCTGGCCGCGGTGATCGCGGACTGCTGTCTGTGCGCGGTGGGCGCGTCCCGGGATCGCGGGCGGGTGCGATGGCGCCTGCCGCTGCCCGACCGCCGGCACCTGCCGGGCCTCGCCGTGGTCGGCGCCGGGGTGGTGCTCGGCTTCCCGTTGCTGACCACGCTCGCCCTCCAGACGTCCACCACCGCGCACGCCGCCGTCGTGGTGGGCCTGCTGCCGCTGACCACCGCACTGCTGTCGGCCCTGCGCATGGGCACCCGCCCCTCCCGCACCTTCTGGGCGGCGGCGCTGGCGGGCGCGGCGGCGGTGCTCGTCTTCACCGTGCAGCAGAGCGGCGGATCGCTCACGGCCGCCGACGGCTATCTGTTCGCGGCACTGCTGGTGTGCGCGGCCGGCTACACCGAGGGCGGCCGGCTGGCCCGGGTCATGCCGGGCTGGCAGGTCATCGGCTGGGCCCTGGTGCTGTGCCTGCCGCTGACCGTGCCGGCCGCCGCGCTGGCACTGTCGTACGAGCCCGTGCGGCTGACCGCGCACGGCGTGGCCGGGTTGCTGTGGGTCGCGGCGGGCTCGCAGTTCCTCGGCCTGGTCGTCTGGTACCGGGGCATGGCGGCCATCGGCATCCCCAAGGCCAGCCAGTTGCAGTTGGCCCAGCCGCTGGTCACACTGGTGTGGTCGGTGCTGCTGCTGGGCGAGCACCTCACGGCGGCCGCTCCGCTGACCGCCGCCGCGGTGCTCGTGTGTATCGCCGTCACCCAACGATCACGTTCGTGAGGAGGCCCGCAGATGCGTGCAACCGTGGGCGACCAGCTTGTCCAGCACGGCAGGGTGGTCGGCCAGCACGACCAGGTCTCGGAGGTCGTCGAAGTGATGGGCACCGAGGGCAACCCGCCCTATCGCGTGCGCTTCCCGGACGGACACGAGGCCGTGATGGCTCCCGGCCCCGACTGCGAGATCCGTCACCGGAACCAGGAACCCCAGGCCCAGTAATCAGCGCGGGGGATGCGCCGGCTGCCGGTAGTGGTCGGCGACGACCCGCGCCATCGCCCCGACCGGATCCCGCGCGAGGTCCCGGGCGGAGAAGAAGACGTGCCCGCGCACCTGCGCGTGGCCGGCGGCGAGGGTGAGGTGCCGGGACAGCTCGGCCGGGTCCTGCCACTCGGCGGGCTGCCCGGCGGCCCCCGACTTGTACAGCGCCTCGCCGATGTACAGGCGGGTCCGGGTGCCCTTGGCGACCTCGGCCCACCAGCGTACGAGTGTGGCGTAGTCGGCGGCGGCGAAGCCGATGTTCCAGTACACCTGCGGGACGATGTAGTCGATCCAGCCCTCCCTGACCCAGGTGCGGGTGTCCGCGTGCAGGTCGTCGTACGTCTGCACGCCCGCCAGGGTGTCCGAGCCACGGCTGTCGCTCGACGCGTTGCGCCACACCCCGAACGGGCTGATCCCGAACTGGGTGCCGGGCCGGATCTGCCGGATCCGCGCGGCCGTCTCACGCACCAGCTTGTCGATGTTGTCGCGGCGCCAGGCCGCCCGGTCGGTGAAGCCGCCGCCGTACGCGGCGTATGCGGCGGCGTCGTCAAAGCCCTGCCCGGCGACCGGGTAGGGGTAGAAGTAGTCGTCGAAGTGGACGGCGTCCACGGGGTACCTCGCCACCGCGTCCAGCATCGCATCCCGCACGAAGGCGCGGACCTGCGGCAGGCCCGGGTTGTAGTACAGCCTGCCGCCGTAGCGCACCACCCAGTCCGGGTGCCTGCGGGCCGGGTGGGAGGCGGCCAGCCGGGCGGGGTCGGCGTGCAGCGCGATCCGGTACGGGTTGAACCAGGCGTGCAGCTGCAGCCCGCGGGCGTGTGCCTCGGTGACGGCCGTGCCCAGCGGGTCCCAGCCCGGGGGCCCGCCCTGAGTTCCGGTGAGATACGCGGACCACGGCTCGTGGGGCGAGGGCCACAGCGCGTCCGCGGTCGGCCGCACCTGGAGGATGATCGTGTTGAGGCGGTCGTGGACGGCCCGGTCGAGGTGGGCGATCAGCTCCGCGCGCTGCGCGGCGGCGGTCAGGCCCGGCTTCGAGGGCCAGTCGTGGTTGTCGACCGTCGCCAGCCACACGCCCCGCAGCTCGGTGGCGGCCCGTCGCGGTGCCGCCGCGCCGCCCGGCGCCGGCGCACCGCCCCCGGCGGGCGCACCACCCGGCGCAAGGGCACTACCGGGCGCGGGCGCACCACCGGGTGCCACCGCGGCGCCCGGTGCCGTCACCAGCGTCGACAGCGCCACCGCGAACGCCCGGCGTGAGACCGGCCTCATCTGCGCACCCCCGTACCCTGCGGATCCATGCCGTGGCCGTCAGGGATCGGCCCGGGCCCCAGGATGCCCCGCCCCGCGCGATCGATCATCGATACTTGGGAGTAACGTGCACGATCGGAGCAGGCGCGCGATCCGGAGGCGCCGCGCCTGACGTGGATCAGCGAAGGGGACGATGTGACGGGCAGCTCGGATATCGCACGTGTCGGGGTGGTCGGCTGCGGTCAGATGGGGGCGGGCATCGCCGAAGTCTGCGCCCGCGCCGGTCTGGAGGTCAAGGTCGCAGAGACCACCGGCGAGGCCCTGGAGATCGGCCGCACCCGGCTGTTCAACTCCCTGGCCAAGGCCGCCGAGCGCGGCAAGATCAGCGAGGCGGAGCGGGACTCGGCGCAGGCGCGCCTCGACTTCACCACCGATCTCGGCGAGTTCGCGGACCGCGACCTGGTCATCGAGGCCGTCGTCGAGAACGAGCAGGTGAAGACGGAGATCTTCCAGGTGCTCGACCAGGTGGTGACCCGGCCGGACGCGATCCTCGCCTCCAACACCTCCTCCATCCCGCTGGTGAAGCTGGCCGTCGCCACGGGCCGCCCCGACCAGGTCGTCGGCATCCACTTCTTCAACCCGGCCCCGGTGCAGCAGCTCGTCGAGCTGGTCCCGGCGCTCACCACCTCCGAGGGCACGCTCGGCCGTGCTCAGCTGTTCGCCGAGAAGGTGCTGGGCAAGCACGCCATCCGCGCCCAGGACCGGTCCGGGTTCGTGGTCAACGCGCTGCTCGTGCCCTATCTGCTGTCCGCGATCCGGATGTTCGAGTCCGGCATCGCGGGCCGCGAGGACATCGACAACGGCATGGAACTGGGCTGCGCCCACCCGATGGGCCCGCTGAAGCTGTCCGATCTGATCGGCCTGGACACCATCGTCTCCATCGCCGACTCGATGTACCAGGAGTACAAGGAACCCCTGTACGCCGCTCCCCCGCTGCTCCAACGCATGGTCGAAGCCGGCCGCCTCGGCCGCAAGTCCGGCTCGGGCTTCTACACCTACGGCTGATTACCCGGAGCGACATCGTGCGGGCCCGGCGCCGGATTCGGTGCCGGGCCCGTCCGTTTCACACACCGTGTGCGCGCCGGACCCGCATATGCCCTTCGCACACGCTCCCCTCGCGCCCACCAGGCGAGTTGACTCCTCATGCGCATGCAAGGGATGCGGAACACCCCGTTCGACTACGGAAAGGAGTGGACCCGTGACCGCCGATCCGGAGCATCCCGTGGTCCATGGAGAACTCGCAGAGTTACGGCGCCGCCTCGACGTGGCTTACGCCCGTGTCGAGGGAGGTCTGGCGCTGCTCAGTCATCGCACCGAGGAGACCGCCAAGGAGCTGGACGAGCTGAACACCCGAATGTCCTCGTTGGAACACGCCCGCTGGCCGCTGTCCTCGGTAGCCGCGCTCACCTCCCTGGGAGCCCTCGTAGTTGCCGTCTGGCAGGTGCTGGCGCACTAGTCAGGCGAGCCTGAGGTGGTGCAGGAGGAGTAACGCCGCCGCCATGTTGGCGGCCGGGACCTCTCCGCGGGCGACCATGTCGGGGACGAGCTTGAGGGGGACCCATTCCCGGCGGTCCGACTCGAAGTCGTCCACGGGGTGTCCGATGTACTCGCCCTCCTCGGCCCAGTAGACATGGTGCCGGGCGTCGGTGAGGCCGTTGGACGGCTCCACGCTCATCAGATGATGCAGGGGCCCCGGCCGCCAGCCGGTCTCCTCCTCCAGTTCCCTGGCGGCCGCGCGGGCGATGTCCTCGCCGTCCTCCACGACTCCCGCCGCGAGTTCCCAGCCCCAGCTGTCCGTGATGAACCGGTGGCGCCACAGCAGGAGTACCTCGTTGGCCTCGTTCACCACCGTCGCCACGGCCACGGGCCGCAGCCGGATCAGGAAGTGGTCCAGGTGCCGGCCGTCCGGCAGTTCGACATCTGCCAGATTGACGCTGAACCAGCGGTTTGCATACACAGTTTGTTCGTTCTGTTTCGTCCACTGCACGGTTCTGCCACCTTCCGCCGAGTAAGTGGCAATATCGCAGCAGTGGTTGGGACTGGCCTACAGCGGTACGCGCAGCGCCCCGTCGATGAGTTCGGCGGCCTCGGCGGTTCCGGCGCAGCCGCTGCGCGCCAAGTGCTCGCGCACCGCGCGCAGTCGGTCGCGCAGTCGCCGTGACTCCATTCCCCGGGCCTGCTCGGCCATCTGCACCGCCGTGGCCACCGCGGTGTCCGCATTGCCCTGCCGCAGTTCGATGGTGCTGAGCATGGCCAGCCGGTGCACCCGGCCCCGGTCGTGGGCCGGGTTTCCCACGGCGGTCGCGGCATGCTCCCGGGCCGCCGCCAGTTCGCCCAGACTGAGCAGCGCCTCGGCCACCTGCACGTTGACGAGGCCCGGCTGGACATAGCCGGTCTCGTCGGGCTCGTATCCGCGGCGGATGCGTTCGGCGGCCGTCTCGGCCCGCCGGATGCAGGACAGGGCGCTCGTGGCGTCGCCCAGATGGGCGTACGCCTTGGCCTGCATCGCGTACAGGTCCGAGGCCAGCGCGGGGGTGATGTGCTTGCCCGCGGCGCGCAGCGCGGCCTCGGCGAAGGCGACGGCCTGCCGGTACTCCCGGGTGAACAGCGCCTGGTTGACCAGGAGCGCGATGACATACGCCCCAAGTCCCCGGTCCCCGCTGGCCTTCGCCAGCCTGAGCGCCTGGTGGAAGTAGCGCTGGGCGAGTCCGTGCGCGTCGGAGTCGTATGCGCAGATGCCCGCGATCGCAACCAACCCGCCGGTGGCCCGGTGCACTTGGCGGCCGGTGGCATCGGTGTAGCCGCCGCGCAGCAGCGGCGCCGCCTCGGCGTTGAGGAAGCCGACGACGCGGCTGCGGGTCGCGATGCCACCGGCCTTGCGGTACATCTGCTCGTAGTGCGCTCGGGCGGCACGCAGCATCTCGATGTCCCCCGCGGTGACCCGGTGTCTGCCGCCGCGCGAGACGTCCACGTCCTCGGGCGGGTTCTCCCACTCCCACACGGGCATCACCGCGGGTGTGCCGGTGACGGCGGGCGCGCCGAGCACGTGCGAACGCTGCTGCTCGTCGGAGCGCCACAGCGCCGTGGCCCGTTCGACGAAGCCGGACAGCGTGGTGCCCTGCGGGGTGGCGGGTTCGCCGGGGACGCCGAGGCCGATGTCGTCCAGCGTGACGGGCCGGTGCAGCCGGGCGGCGAGCACCTCGCAGATCAGGTCGGGCACCTGGCCACGGGGCCGCTGGCCCTTCAACCACCGTGCGACGGCGGTGTGTTCGTAACGGAGCGCGAGGCCCCGCGCCCGGCCCTCCTGGTTGACATGGGCGGCAAGACCGGCGTGCGAGATGCCGGCCTCGTCCAGGATCGCGTCGAGCAGAGTGTTGGGCTGCATGGATGCCCCCGGGTGGCCTGGTGTGGTCAGCGTAGTGCGTACGGGTTCACACGGGGTGTGAACGGAGTGCGCGAATCCGGGCGGTACGCGCACTGTCGCGGAGCGTGTTCAGCCGGTTCACTGAAATGCCTCGCAAGAGGCCGGCCGGGCCGCCGGCTCCCCCTCCTACAGCGCGGTGGCCTGGCCGCCGTCTGGACCATGCGGCCTAGGGGGGTGCCGCCAGGGGTGCGTTGTCCGCCGCTGAGTGTGGCGGGTCGGCGGCGCAGTTCCCCGCCCCCCTGGAGGGCGCGCCCCGCTTCGCCCTCTCCCCTTCGTTCCGCAGGACCAGAACGGCGATGTCGTCCGTCGGGGTGCCCGCAGTGTGACGCAGCAGGGACGTGAGGACCGTGCGCACGACCGTCTGCGGGGAGACCGGGTCGTCGCGGGCCGCCTCCGTGAGGATGTTCGGCAGCGGGAAGAAGCGGCCCTGTGCGTCCCTCGCGTCCTCCGCTCCGTCCGTGTACAGGACCAGGGATTCACCGGGGAGCAGCCGGCCGCGAAAGGCGGGGTCCACCTCGCGCGGCAACGGGAACGGGCCGAGCGGTGGCAGGGGTTCGGCGCGGGTGAGCGGCTGTACGCCGTGGTCGCCGAGCCGGTACGGCCACGGATGGCCGCAGCTGAACGCGCGCAGTTGGCCGTCCCGGCGGATCTCCAGCAGGAGCACCGTGACAAACTCCTCCGCGACCGGGGTGTCGGGATCCCGGCCGGCCGAGGGGTGCTCGGCGCGGGCCCGTTCGCTCAGGTGCCGGTCCAGGGCCCGGTCCAGCCGGCGCAGCACACAGCCGAGTTCGGGCTCGTCGTGCACGGCCTCGCGGAAGCTGCCGAGGACGGCCGCGACGGTGGCCAGGGCGGCGAGACCGTGACCGCGCACATCCCCCATCACCACCCGGACGCCGTGTTCGGTGGCGATCGCCTCGTACAGGTCGCCGCCGATGGCCGCGCCACGGTCGGCGGAGAGCTGACCGGCGGCGACGAGGAGGCCGTCGAGGCGGGCGGGCGGAGGACGCAGCAGCACGCTCTGCGCGGCGCCCGCGACCCGGCGGGCCTGCCGCAGCTCACGCAGCAGGGCCCGACGGACGTGGATCATGAGCCCGGTGCCGACCGCGAAGAACACGGCGCAGGTGACGATCCGCGCGCCGAACCCGTTCCGCTGGGCGAGCGGGCAGACCAGCTTGTACAGGATGGCCGCGCCACCCCAGAGGGTGGGCAGTGCCAGGGCGCGGGCGCGGCGCATACCGCGCCGCGTGGGTGCTCGCGCCTTGAGACGGATCATGCCGATGCCCCCATGGAAGCCCTGACAGAGCAGACGGACCGACCCCGAAAGGCCGGTCCGATTCTGTCGACGGCATGGCCCGAAAAAGGCCAGATCACCACCAACAGCCACCCGAACGAGTGAGCCTCCCCACGCCCCAAGGGGGCGCGGGGCTGCAATCACCATGCGGCTCCGCCGCGCGGGCGCGACCAGCCACAACGCGCCCGCAGACAAACGACGGCCCTGCCCCGCCTAGGCCCGCAGCACAGCGCCCGTGCGCTCGCCCGCGAGGGCAACCGCCGCGTCCCGGGCGGCCGAGGCCTCGTCCACCGTCAGCGTCCGGTCCGCCGCACGGAAACGCAGCGCGAACGCCAGCGACTTCCTGCCCGCCCCGAGTTGTTCGGCGTTCTCGTAGACGTCGAACAGCCGGATGGACTCAAGGAGTTCACCCGCTCCCTCGCGCAGCGCGGCCTCGACGTCGGCGCTCGGCACGCCCCCGGCGACGACCAGCGCCACGTCCTGGGTGGCCACCGGGAAGGTCGAGATGCGCGGGCTCGTCACGAGTCCGGCGCCCGCCTCCTCCAGGACGTCCAGGTCCAGCTCCATCGCGCAGCTGCGCGCGGGCAGGCCGAGCGTCTTGAGGACACCGGGGTGCAGCTCACCGGCGTACCCGATGACCCGCTCGGCACCGTCCACGACGACCGCCAGCTCGGCGCAGCGGCCCGGGTGCCAGGGCCCGTACTGCCCCTTGCGGACGATCAGTTCGGTCCCGGTCTCGCGGGCGAGCAGCCGCGCGGCCTCGACCGCGTCCGCCCAGTCGGCCGGGCGGCCCCTGCCCCACCAGCCGGCCTGCTCGCGGGCGCCGGCGAGGACGACGGCGGCGTGCCGCGGCTGCTCGGGCAGCGCCTCGGTGAGGGAGGCGATCTCCTCGTCCGTGGGACGCCGGTCGACGGGCAGCCGGACGGCGGCCTTCCGTTCCTCGCGCGGTGAAGCCTCCCCTGTGCCGGCGGGGTCGAGGGCGGCCCGGGGATGGAAGACCAGCCCGGTCTCGAAGAGCGCCAGGTCGTGCGAGCCACGGCCGTCGTTGCGGCGCAGCGCGCCGAGCAGGCCCGGCAGCAGCGTCGTGCGCAGGGCGGGCTCCTCGTCGGAGAGCGGGTTGACCAGCGTGACCACCCGGCGGTCGGGGTCGTCGGCCGCGAGGGTGAGCTGGTCGAAGATCTGCTCACCGATGAACGGGTAGGTCAGCGCCTCGACATAGCCGGCGCCGGCCAGCGCGCGGCCGATCCGGCGGTGCAGCCGCTGCCGCTCGGTCAGGCCGAGGCCCGCCGGGGGCTTGGGCAGGGTGGAGGGCAGGTTCTCGTAGCCCTCCAGGCGGATGACCTCCTCCGCCAGGTCGTTCGGGTCGGTGAGGTCGGGCCGCCAGGACGGGACGGTGACGATCAGCTCGTCCTGCCCGTACACGTCGCAGCCGATCTCCTGGAGCCGGCGCACGACCGTCCCCCGGCCGTAGTCGACGCCCGCGACCCGGTCCGGGTGGTCGGCCGGGATGGTGATGGTGCGCGGCGCGGACGGCGCGATGACCTCCGTGACACCGGCGTCCGCGGTGCCGCCCGCGAGCAGCACCAGCAGGTCGACGGTGCGCTGGGCCGCCGCGGACGCGGCCTGCGGGTCGACGCCCCGCTCGAAGCGGCGGGACGCCTCGGAGGACAGCTTGTGCCGGCGGGCCGTGCGCGCGATGGAGACCGCGTCGAAGTGCGCGGCCTCGACGACCACTTCGGAGGTGGTGCCGTCGGTGTCGTCGATCTCGGTGTTGGCGCCGCCCATGACGCCGGCGAGGCCGATCGGACCGCGGTCGTCGGTGATGACCAGGTCCTGTGCGTCGAGGGTGCGGGTGACCCCGTCGAGGGTGGTGAGCTGCTCGCCCGCCGCGGCCCGGCGCACACCGACCGTGCCCTGGACACGGGAGCGGTCGTAGGCGTGCAGCGGCTGGCCCAGCTCCAGCATCACGTAGTTGGTGATGTCGACGGCCAGCGAGATCGGGCGCATGCCGGCCTTCTGGAGGCGCCGCTTGAGCCAGATCGGGGAGCGGGCCTCCGGGTCGAGGCCGGTCACGGTGCGGGCCGTGAAGCGGTCGCAGCCGAACGGGTCGGCGACCTTGACTGGGTAGCCGAAGGCGTTCGGGGCGGGTACGTCGAGCAGCGCCGGGTCGCGCAGCGGCAGGCCGTAGGCGATCGCCGTCTCGCGGGCGACGCCGCGCAGGGACAGGCAGTAGCCGCGGTCGGGTGTCACCGCGATGTCGAGGACCTCGTCGACCAGTTGGAGCAGTTCGACGGCGTCCGTGCCGACCTCGTGCTCCGGAGGCAGCACGATGATGCCCTTGGAACCGTCGTCACCCATGCCCAGCTCGTCGCTGGAGCAGATCATGCCGTGCGAGACCTTGCCGTAGGTCTTGCGGGCGGCGATCGCGAAACCGCCGGGCAGCACGGCGCCGGGCAGCACCACGACGACCTTGTCGCCGACGGCGAAGTTGCGGGCGCCGCAGACGATCTCCTGCGGCTCGCCCGTTCCGTTGGCCTGGCCCACGTCGACCGTGCAGAACCGGATCGGCTTCTTGAAGCCCTCCAGCTCCTCGATGGTCAGCACCTGGCCGACGACGAGCGGCCCCTTGAGGTCGGCGCCCAGTTGCTCGACGGTCTCCACCTCAAGGCCGACCGAGATCAGCTTCTCCTGGACGTCGCGCCCGGTCTCCGTCGCCGGCAGGTCGACGTACTCCCGCAGCCAAGAAAGCGGGACCCGCATCAGATCTCCATCCCGAACGGCCGGGTGAACCGGACGTCACCCTCGACCATGTCTCGCATGTCTTCGACGTTGTGGCGGAACATCAGCATTCGCTCGATGCCGAACCCGAAGGCGAATCCGCTGTACTTCTCGGGGTCGACGCCGCAGGCGGTGAGCACCCGCGGGTTGACCATGCCGCAGCCGCCCAGTTCGATCCAGCCCTCGCTGGAACAGGTGCGGCAGGGCCGGTCGGGGTTGCCGACGGACTCGCCCTTGCAGACGTAGCAGAGCATGTCCATCTCGGCGGACGGCTCGGTGAACGGGAAGTAGTTCGGCCGCAGCCGGGTCTTCATGTCCGCGCCGAACAGCGAGCGGACCATGTGGTCCAGCGTGCCCTTGAGGTCGGCCATGGTCAGGCCCTCGTCCACGGCCAGCAGCTCGATCTGGTGGAAGACCGGGGTGTGCGTGGCGTCCAGCTCGTCGGTGCGGTACACCCGGCCGGGACAGACGATGTAGACGGGCAGCTCACGGTCGAGCAGGGCGCGGACCTGGACCGGCGAGGTGTGGGTGCGCAGGATCACACCGGACTCGCCGTGGTCGCCGTCCGGGCCCTGGACGAAGAACGTGTCCTGCATCTGCCGGGCCGGGTGGTCCGGGGTGAAGTTCAGCGCGTCGAAGTTGAACCACTCCGCCTCGACCTCGGGGCCCTCGGCGATCTCGTAGCCCATGGACACGAAGACGTCGGCGACGCGTTCCATCATGGTGGTCAGCGGGTGCCGGGCGCCGGCCGGTACGCGGTCGTACGGCAGCGTGACGTCGACCGACTCCTCGACCAGGACGCGGGCGTCGCGTTCGGCCTCCAGTTCGCCCTGGCGGGCGGCGAGCGCCTTGTTCACGGCGCCGCGGGCCTGGCCGACGCGCTTGCCGGCCTCGGCCTTGGCGTGCGGGGGCAGGGCGCCGATCTCGCGGTTGGCGAGGGCCAGCGGGGAGGCGGGGCCCGTGTGGGCGACCTTGGCCTCGTGGAGCGCGTCGAGGGAGTCCGCGGCGGCGAAGGCGGCGAGCGCCTCGTCCCGCATGCGCTCGATCTCTTCCGGTTTCAACGCCTCGACCTCGACAGGGTCGTACGACTTATTGGGTGCCGACATCTCTTCCCGTGCTTCCGATTGGCTGGCTGGTGGTCCCCGTCACCGGCCCGAGGGCGAACCGTCGCCGTTGCTCGGGACTGCCGTCCCGCTCTTTGGGACACAAAGGTGCCAAAGGCCGAGTCTAACGGGGTCGGGGAAAGCGAATGCGCCCGTGGGTCCTCGGCGCGTGCTCAGAGCAGGTGTGCCGGGGTGCCCACGGGCAGGGTAAATCGGAACTCGGCGCCGCCGCCGGGGGCCCGGCCGACCGTGATGGTGCCGCCGTGGGCCTCGACGATGCCCTTGACGATATAGAGCCCGAGGCCGGTGCCGCCGCGCTTGCTGCCCCGCCAGAAGCGGGTGAAGACGCGGTTCATGGACTCCTCCGGGATGCCACTGCCCTCGTCGCTCACCGTGACCGACGTGGCCGCGTCCTCTCCTTCGCGTGGGGACGCGGCGGGCGTGACGTCAATGGTGACGGTTCCCTCGCCGTGCCGCACGGCATTTTCGATGAGGTTGCTGAGCACCTGGTCGACCTTGTCGGGGTCGGCCCACAGGGCGGGCAGCGGCTGCTCGATGCGCAGCAGGAACCGGTCGGCGGGCTGTCCGGCGGCGACGTACGCCTGGATGTGACGTCCCACGGCCGTCCCCATGTCGACGGGCTGGCGGCGCACCTCCAGCCGTCCGGAGTCGATGCGGGAGATGTCGAGCAGTTCGGCGATCAGCCGGGTGACGCGGTTGGCGTCCGCGTCGACGGTCTCCAGCATCAGCCGCTTCTGGTCGTCGGTGAACCGCTCCCACTTGGCGAGCAGCGTGGCGGTGAAGCCCTTCACGGAGGTGAGCGGGGAGCGCAGCTCGTGGGCGACGGTGGCGATCAGTTCGGCGTGGCTGCGTTCCGTGCGCCGCCTCGCCTCGGTGTCGCGCAGCGAGACGACGACACGGCGGATGGGACCGGTGGGCTCGCCGCGCACGTACCGCGCGGAGACCAGGACCTCCCGGCCGCCGGGCAGCAGCAGATTGCGCTCGGGCTGGCGCACCCGGATGGAGAGGCCACCGTAGGGGTCGGTGAGCTGCCACCAGCGGCGCCCCTCCAGGTCTTCTAACGGCAGGACCTTCTCCAGCCGGCGGCCGAGGGCGTCCTCGGGGCGTACGGCGGTGATCCGGGCCGCCGCCGCGTTGAAGCAGACGACGAGGCCGCGTTCGTCGGCGATCACGAGGCCGTCGGGCAGTTCGTCGGGGTCGATGCCGAGTCCGGCGAGACCACCGTGCCGGGGCGCGGGTGGCCGCCGTACGTCCCGCCCTCCCGGCGCACTGCTCGTGCCGACGCTCATCCCCGCACTCCACCTCTCAGTCGACGTGGGGCACCTCGCTGCTCCAGCGAAGCCGTGAGCTTGGGGAAAGCCCCAGGCGGGGCCACCCTACTAGCTCTCGGTGACGGAGCGGCACCCTCCGCAGGCGCGCTGTGCACGGGCCGACGCATACAGACATACGGCCGCGGCGGTCGCGAGGTTCAGACTCTCGGCCCTTCCGTGGATCGGGACGCGTACGACGGCGTCGGCGAGCGCCCGGGTCTCCTCGGGCAGCCCCCATGCCTCGTTGCCGAACACCCAGGCCGTGGGGCCGCCCATGGTGCCCTTGTCGAGTTCGTCGTCGAGGTCGTCGGGGCCGGCCCCGTCGGCGGCGAGTACGCGCACCCCGGCGGCCCTGAGCCCGGCGACGGCCCGCTCCACGGGGACGCCGACGCAGACGGGCAGGTGGAACAGGGAGCCGACGGAGGCCCGCACGGCCTTGGGGTTGTAGACGTCGACGGAGGCGTCGGTGAGCACGACGGCCTCGGCGCCGGCGGCGTCGGCGCAGCGCAGCACGGTGCCGGCGTTGCCGGGGTCGCGCACGTGCGCGAGGACGGCGACGAGCCGGGGCCGGGAGGCCAGGATCTCCTCGAAGGGGGTGTCGAGGAAGCGGCAGACACCGACCAGGCCCTGCGGGGTGACGGTGGTGGAGATGTCGGCGATGACCTCGTCGGCGGCGAGGTGCACCCGGGCGTCCGCGGCGCGGGCCGCGCCCACGATGTCGGCGTACCGCTCGGCGGCCTCGACGGTGACGAACAGCTCTACGAGGGTGGGGGCGGCGCCGACCCGGTGCCGGGCGGCCTCCCGCACGGCCTGCGGCCCCTCGGCGAGGAACAGCCGCTCCTTACCCCGGAAGTTCCGCCGGGCCAGCCGCCGGGCAGCCGAGACACGGCCGGACCGGGAAGAGATCAACTCGGGACCAGCGGAGGGCATCCTCTTCTTCACCTTCAGCAGTGTGTCAACAAGCGGTGTTCCGCAGAGGGGCGCGGGGAACTGCGCGCCCAGCCCCCACCGACCCGCACCCGGACGACGGCCAAGGACCCCAACAACAGGACCCGCAAGCCATAAAGCCTGCGGGTCCTTAAGTCACCGTACGCGGCTGAGGCCGGCGCAGCGTCAGGCGGCCTTGGGCGCGTTCACGTCCGAAGGCAGCGCCTTCTGCGCGACCTCGACGAGGGCGGCGAACGCGTTCGCGTCGTTGACCGCCAGCTCCGCCAGGATCTTGCGGTCGACCTCGACGTTCGCGGCCTTCAGGCCCTGGATGAAGCGGTTGTAGGTGATGCCGTTGGCGCGGGCGGCGGCGTTGATCCGCTGGATCCACAGCTGACGGAAGTCACCCTTGCGCTTCTTGCGGTCGTTGTAGTTGTAGACCAGCGAGTGGGTGACCTGCTCCTTGGCCTTGCGGTACAGGCGCGACCGCTGACCGCGGTAGCCGGAGGCCTGTTCGAGGATCGCCCGGCGCTTCTTGTGGGCGTTGACTGCCCGCTTGACGCGTGCCACTTGTTAACTCCTTGTAGCGGGGCCGTGGTGGTGCTCACACGGCCCGGAAACGGCTGGGTCCCGGTCCTGGCGCGGGGCGCTCGGCTGCGAGCGCCCGCGCGTCACTTGCCGAGAAGCTTCTTGATCTTCTTGGCGTCGCCCGGGGCCATCTCGGCGTTGCCGGTGAGGCGACGCGTCACACGGGACGACTTGTGCTCAAGCAGGTGGCGCTTGCCGGAGCGCTCACGGAGCACCTTGCCCGAGCCGGTGATCTTGAAGCGCTTGCTGGCACCGCTGTGCGTCTTGTTCTTCGGCATAGCGCCGTTTCTCCTCGTCGGTGGCGCTCCGGTGCCCGGTCGCGTGAACCGGGCACGATGGAGCGTCGCTCTTGTTTCGGTTACGTCCTGGGGACTTGCGTCCCCCGGGGTCACACCTCGGCGGAAGCCTCTGCAGGGGCCTCGGCGTCCACGGCGCTGTCGGGGTCCGCGGCGTTCTGCGAGCGGCCCGGGTGGGCCTTCGCGGACGCCTTGCGGGCCTCCTGCGCCTGACGGGCCTCGGCCATCGCCTCGGTCTTCTTCTTGTGCGGACCGAGGACCATGATCATGTTGCGGCCGTCCTGCTTCGGGTTGGACTCGACGAAGCCGAGGTCCTGGACGTCCTCCGCGAGCCGCTGCAGCAGCCTGTAGCCCAGCTCGGGGCGGGACTGCTCGCGGCCACGGAACATGATCGTGATCTTGACCTTGTCGCCCTGCTTGAGGAACCGGACGACGTGACCCTTCTTGGTGTCGTAGTCGTGCGGGTCGATCTTCGGCCGGAGCTTCATCTCCTTGATGACCGTGTGCGCCTGGTTCTTGCGCGCCTCACGGGCCTTCATGGCCGACTCGTACTTGAACTTCCCGTAGTCCATGAGCTTGCACACGGGCGGACGGGCGTTCGCCGCGACCTCGACCAGGTCCAGGTCGTACTCCTGCGCAAGCTCCAGTGCCTTCGCGAGCGGCACGATGCCGACCTGCTCGCCACTGGGACCGACAAGTCGCACCTCGGGAACGCGAATCCGGTCGTTGATGCGGGGCTCGGCGCTGATGGATCCTCCTCGGTAGCACCACGCGACAGTCTGGCGGACAGCCGCGTAACGTCTGTTTTCTCCTGAGACCTAACCGCGCCGAAGCAGAAAAAATGCCCCGGACGATCACAGGCGGGGCTCCTCGCACTACCGGAGCACCGCCGCGGTGACCGCGGGGCGCGCTTTCGGGCGACTCCAGCGTCCGCAGGGACGATGATGGCCGCCTGACCGGAGACCCGCCGCCCCGGAAGGCGGTCAGGTGGGAGATCGGAGCCTCCACTTCTGGGCCGGACACAGTCGTGTCCGGCCGGTCGTACGTAAAGGCTAACAGCTCGGGGGCGGGACGGCGAACCGAGGCCGACTGGGGCCTCGTGCGGTGCGGCGCCTATCGTGTCCCGCATGAGTGAGACCTCCCCCTCCGGCCCCGCCGAGCAGCCCGACTTCGACGAGATGGCGCGCGACATCGCCGAGGTCCCCGCGGTCGAGGTGATCGTGACGGTCGCCGTCAACCTGATGAGCGCCGCCGCCGTGAAGCTCGGGCTGGCCCCCCATGAAGGGGCGGGCGACAAGTACAAGGACCTGGACGAGGCCCGCAAGCTGGTGACGGCCCTCGCCGGTCTGCTGGACGCAAGCGCGACCGAGATCAGCTCCTTCCACGCGGCCCCGCTGCGCGACGGCCTGAAGTCGCTCCAACTGGCGTTCCGCGAGGCGTCGATCGTCCCGGACGAGCCCGGCCAGGGCCCCGGCGAGAAGTACACAGGACCCGTGTACGGCTAGCCCCGGCCGGGTCAGTCGCGTACGTACAAGGGCTCGCCCGGGGGCGTGGTCCCGGCCGGCAGCAGCGCCAGGTCGAGGCCGTGCACCAGGCGGGCCCGCAGTGTCTCGTCGGCGGCGAGCCGGCCCGCGACGGCGCGGGCGGCCTCGGCGGGCTGCGCCGCCGGGTCGAGGACGAGCGCGAGAGTGCCGTCGGCCCGGCCGGGACCGAGGTGTGCGCGCAGCACGGCGGGCTCGGCGGCCACCGCGGTCCGCACCGCCTCCAGCACGGCGGGGTCGGCCAGCGGGTCGGTCGTCGTACGCCCCTCGGCCAGCGCGAGCAGTGCGGGTCCCGTCAGTTCGAAGGGCACCGGCCCTGACATGTCCAGGACGACCGTGTCGGCCTTCTCGTGCGCGGCGGCCTGCAACGCCTGGTGCAGGGGTACGGCGACGGGGCGGGCGGCCGGGTCCCAGCGGGCCAGCGACTCGGTGGAGGTGAAGGCGGGCAGGGCGGTACGGGATCCGGCCCGCAGGGTCGGCACGGCCATGTCGCTGGTCTTCTCGCGGCGCAGCCCCCGCTCGTCCTCCTCCACCTCGCCGAGGACGGCCACCACCGGGACGAGCAGCCGGGCTCCCTTGAGCGCCGCCAGGACCGGACCCACGGCGGTGCGGTCCTCGGCCCAGGCGGCGAGCGCGGCGCTCAGCCGGGGGTCGGCGGACCCGTCGTCGTCGGAGAAGCCGGGGTCGGGAATGTTCTTCTTCGCCACGGTCCACGACCCTATCGGGGGGACTGCGGCGGGCCTCCCCGGGGCCCGGAACCCCTCGGTCACGATTTCACCGGACTCTCAGATGCCGCTGACGGGCCTCTCACCCGCTTCTCACGGCCCGCACAGCCGGCGCCCCGAGCATCACCGGCATGGAGTCCCCCCGAACCCGCCGGCGCCGCCGGTCCCGTCCCCGTGGGCGCCGTCCGCGGGCGCGCGCCGCGCTCGCGGCGCTCGCCGTCGTGGGCGTGATGGCCGGCGGGACGGTGTACGTGAAGGCGCGGGCGCACTCCGGCGGCGGGGACGTATCCTCGGCGGCGTCGCCGTCGGCCTCCTCCCCGGCCCCGGCGGGCGAGGAGGAATCGGTGCGGCCGGTGACGGAGCCGACGGTGGACCGGGGCGCGCTGCTGCGCACGGCGGTGACGGCGGTGACCGTCCCGTCGGGCGCGCGGGTGTCGGCGGCGGTGCTCGACCTGGACTCGGGCGAGCGGGCCGTCCACGGCGACGCGGCCTTCGACACGGCCAGCATCGTGAAGGTCGACATCCTGGCGGCGCTGCTGCTCCAGGCCCAGGACGCGGGACGGCACCTGACCGCCGCGGAGCGGGCGTACGCCACGAAGATGATCGAGAACAGCGACAACGACTCGGCGACGGCCCTGTGGCAGGGCATCGGCGGCGCGGACGGGCTCGACGCGGCGAACGAGCGCTTCGGGCTCACGGACACGACCGGCGGCGACGGCCCGCTGTGGGGGCTGACCCAGACCACGGCGGCCGATCAACTCACCCTGCTGCACCAGGTGTTCGGCGACGACTCGGAGCTGAGCGAGGCATCGCGCCACTATCTCCAGGGGCTGATGGAGTCCGTCGAGACCGATCAGCGGTGGGGGGTCTCGGCGGCGGCCGACGGCTCCGGGTACGCCCTGAAGAACGGCTGGCTGGCGCGCAGCACGACCGGGCTGTGGGACGTGAACAGCATCGGGCGCATCACGGTGGACGGCACCGCGTACCTGGTGGCCGTCCTCTCGAAGGGCACCGCGTCCAAGGCACGCGGCATCGACCTGGTCGAGACGACGGTCCGGGCCGCACTGTCGGCGTTCACCGCACAGCCGGCCCCTGAGACGACGCCCACAGCCTCCCCGGCGACAACGGCCTCACCGACGGCACCGACGCAGTGACCCGGGACGGCGGCCGCTGCCGGTCGCGGTGGTCGGGCGGGCGGTGGAGTTCTGGTCAGCGCTCCGTGGTGCGTCTGCCGCGCCACAGGACCACCGCGGCCACCAGGAGCACCCCGCCGACGCTGCCCGCGAGGGGGCCCGCCCAGTCCGCGGGGTCTCCGGCCCGTTCGGCGGCGTCCGGGCCCGGCCCGAAGTACTTCTCGCCGTAGGCCGCCGAACGCAGCCCCTGCGGCTTGAGCCGGCCGGCCGCGCCGATCGCGGCGGCGGGGTCGATGAAGCCGAAGCCGCGCGAGTCGTCCCGGCCGCCGCTCGGCGCGTCCCGTGCGGTCTCCTCCAGGAGCCGCTTGATCTGGGCCGGGGTCAGGCCCGGGTGGGCCGCCTTGACGAGCGCGACGGCGCCCGAGACGAAGGCGGAGGCGGCGCTGGTCCCCCAGCCCTCGTAGTACCTGCGGTCCGGGTCGGCGATGACGACGTCGACGCCGGGCGCGCTGACCGTGGCGTACCAGCGGCGGGTGGAGAAGGCGGCGCGGGTGCCGTAGCGGTCGACGGCGGTCGCGGCGATCACGCCCGGGTAGGCGGCCGGGTAGGAGATGTGGTCGCCCTTGTCGCCGCCGTTGCCGGCGGAGGCGACGACGACCACGCCCTTCTTCAGGGCGTACTGCACGGCCTCGTCCTCGCTCGGCTCCGGGTGCGCGGAGTCCGAGTCGTCGCCGAGCGAGAGGTTGATGACGTCGGCGCCGTGGTCGGCGGCCCAGCGGATGCCCTCCGCGAGGGCGTTGCCGCGGGTGGAGCGGGCCTTGGCGCGGGCCGAGTCGTCGTCCTCAAGGATCACCCGGACGGGCAGGATGTTCGCCTCGGGGGCGATGCCCATGACGCCGTCGGCGTTGCCCGGTCCGTGGCCGTGCGCCGCGATGATGCCGGCCATGGCCGTGCCGTGCTTGGCCCAGGCGGTGTCGCCCGCCTTGGCGCCGAGGCCGACGAAGTCCTTGGTGGGCAGGACGTTGCCGACGAGGTCGGGGTGCTCGGCGTCGACTCCGGTGTCCAGGACGGCGACGGTGACGCCCTTGCCCTTGGTGGTGCGCCAGGCCTCCTCGGCGTGCAGGGCGGACAGGGCCCACTGCTGGGCGCGTATGCCGTCGGCGTGCGCGACGGTGGACGGCAGGAGGGCGAGTGAGCCGGCGAGCAGGAGGCTCAGTGCGGTGCCGGTCGTGCTCGGGCGGTGGCCGCCCTTCGGTCGCCTCATGAGGGCTTCTCCGTGGCCGGGCTGACGGTCTGGCGCAGGCGCCGTTCGATGCGGTCGGCGAGGCCCTTGGCCTCCTGGCCGAGGCCCGCCTGTGCGGGGGCGGTGGTGGCGCCGGACTGCTGGGCGTCCGCGGCGGGCTGGGGCGCGTCGACGGTACGGCCGTCGGCCCAGCCGGAGACGGCGTAGGCGACGACGGGGGCGTCGGTGAGCACCGAGACGGTCCAGGCGGCGCGCTGCTCGTCGCCGAAGCCCGCGGCGAGGGTGTCCTTCGCGGCGTACGGGCGGGGCAGCAGATCGGTGCGGCGGTCCAGGCGTTCGTCCTTGAAGCGGACGGCGAGTGCGGACATGGCCGCGGCGTCGGCCTTGGTGAACAGCAGACCGACGGTGGTGAGATGGCTCTGGGTGGCGTCCGTGTACGTGGCCCGCAGCAGCCGTTCGCAGCCGAGCGGGGCGAGGAGCTTGCGCAGCAGCGGGTCGAAGGCGTTCGCGCAGCCGCTGTCCGGGGCGACGGCGATCCGGGTCCAGGTCCGGTCGGCTCCGCCGGGTCCGGCGCCCTTGCCCACGACGGTGGGCGGGAACAGTTCGTCCACCGGCACGCTGTGCCACAGGTCGCCGGCCGCGGCGAACCCGCTCGTGCCGCCCGCGGCGCCGGCGTCTCCGGTGAGCCAACTCCCGGTCACGGCACCGCCGATGAGCCCGATTCCGAGGACCAGGCAGGCGGCGGCAGCGGCGGTGCGGGGGCGCAGCCGCGCGCCCAGCGGCCGGGGCCGCGCCCGGTCGTCGTGCCCCTCGGGCTGTCCGAACGACACGACGGGCCGCTCGCCGCCGGGCGGCCCGTACGCGCTCCACGACAGCGCCGGGTCGGGGGCCACGGCGGATTCCGCCCGCCCCGGGAGCGGCCCCGGAAAGTCACCGGGCCGCCAGACCCCGCCCTGCGCCCCATCCGCGACGGCGGCGGAGTCGGCCCGCGACGGCACGGCGCCGAAGCCGGCCCGGACCCCGTCCCCGGCATCCGACCGAGCGGGCCCCGGCCGCACGCCGGCGGAGTCCGACCGAGCGGTCCGCGAGGGCGGCACAGCGGCGGAATCCGACCGAGCACCAGGCCTCGACGGCACGCAACCTGCCGAAGACGAACGCGGCACACCAGCAGAGCCGGACCCAGGAGCGCGCGAGGGCGACACAGCGGCGGAATCGGACCCAGAGGCCCGCGAGGACTGCACCGCGGCGGCATCGGGCCGAGCGGCGGGCCGCGACGGCGCGGCGGCGGGTGTGGAGTGCCGCGCAGCGGAGGGCGGCGGCAGGGGGTCCGGGCCGCCGTCCGGGCCGGGTTCGCGCGCGGGCGGCACCGGCCGTAGCCGGGATGCCGTCTCCGAGGGTGCCTCGCCGGGAGGGCTGGCCGGCAGAGGTGGCACGAGGGGCCGATGCCCGGGCCGCGGCGGTACGCCGGACCGCCGCGCGAAGAAAGCGCTCCCGTCGGCCGAAGACTTGCCGGAGGTACCGTCGCGCCTCGGACCGGACCCCGCGGTCGGCGGCGCGTCCGGAAAGCGGGCGGAGGCGGGCGGCGGCGGAGGCGAGGACATCGGACCGGCAACCCCGGACGACGTGACCGAGGGCCCGGTAGCAGCCGAGGCGGGGTCCGGCGCAGGCGTGGTCTCACCGGGGCTCACCCCACCCGTACCACCGCCCGCACGCACGCGACCGCCCACGGAGGCACCGCCACCGTTCCCGCCGCCACCCCCGTTCCCATGGAGACCAGCGCGGGCACCACCCGCATTCACGCCACCGACGCCCGTGGCCCCACCGACACCCGCATTCGCGCGGGCGCCCGTGATGCCGCCGACGCCCGTCCTCGCACGGTCACCCACATCCCCGCCACCACGCCCGGGGGCGCCGACACCCGCATTCACGCCACCGACGCCCGTGGCCCCACCGACACCCGCATTCGCGCGGGCGCCCGTATTGCCGCCGGCGCCCGTCCTCGCGCGGTCGCCCACATCCCCGCCGACGCCCGCGAAGCCACCGCCACCCGCGAAGGCGCCGCCGCCCGCATTCGTGCCGGCGCCCGTGTCGGTGCCGTCGGCCGCGTTTCCCTGGTCACCCCCGATGGCCGTGTTCCGGTCGGTGCCCGTGTTCGCGGGGTTTCCCGGGTTGTCGGTTTGTTCGGGGCTCTGCTTGTTTCCGGTTTCCGGGGCTCTCTCGCGGGTCTCGGGGTTCTCGCCGGTCCCGGTGGGCTTCGAGGGGGCCGGGGGGATCTCGGGGGTGTCCGTGGGGGCGGGGCGCGGGGGGATCGGGGCGTGGCGCGCTTCCGTGCTCATGCACCCCCCGTTTCCTCGTCCCCGGGCCGTCTCCTCGGTACGCGGGTCGTCCTGCTCCTCACCCGGGCCCGCCGTCGGTCCGTCCCGGGCACGCATACCCGCACGGACGCGACGGCATCCCGGCGCGGTGCCGCGGCCGACGGCGTCGCGTCGTGCGTGCGCGTCACTCTACGGGTTGTTCCACGGCGAACGGGAACCAGTCCGCGACGCCGTGGCATCTGCCCGGAACGTCCCCCTACCCTGCGGTAATCCAGTCTGGCAGGCTGCGTCCATGACTGCGCGCGCCGCCGACCGGGCCCGTTACGACCGGGCCACCGCCCACCTCGACGCCCCTGTCGCGATCGTGGACCTGGACGCTTTTGACGCCAACGCGGACGACCTCGTACGCCGGGCCGGCGGGAAGCCGATCCGGGTGGCCAGCAAGTCCGTGCGCTGTCGCGCCCTGCTGGAACGCGTCCTGGCGAGGGACGGTTTCCAGGGCATCATGTCCTTCACCCTGGCCGAGTCGCTGTGGCTCGCGCGTTCCGGGTTCGCCGACGTCCTGCTCGCCTATCCGTCCGCCGACCGGTCGGGTTTCGCCGAGCTGACCGCCCATCCCAAGCTGGCCGCCGCCGTCACCGTCATGATCGACGACCCGGCCCAGCTGGACCTCATCGACGCCTCCCGCGCCGGCGGCGGTGAAGTCGTACGCGTCTGCCTGGAGTTGGACACGTCGCTGCGGCTGCTGGGCGGGCGGCTGCGGGTCGGGGCGCTGCGTTCGCCGCTGCACTCCCCCGACCAGGTCGCCGAGTTGGCGCGCGCGGTGGTGCGGCGCCCCGGTTTCACGCTCGTCGGGATCATGGCGTACGAGGGCCATATCGCCGGCGTGGGTGACTCCGTCGCCGGTCGTCCGCTGCGGTCGCGGGCCATCCGTCTGATGCAGGCGACCGCGCGGCGGGAGCTGGCCGAGCGGCGGGCCGCCGTGGTGCGGGCCGTCCGGGCGGTGGCGCCCGGCCTGGAGTTCGTCAACGGCGGCGGCACGGGCAGCGTGCAGCACACGGCGGCCGAGGCCGCCGTCACCGAGGTCGCGGCCGGTTCCGGACTGTATGTGCCGCGCCTGTTCGACAACTACACGTCGTTCACCGCACGACCGGCCGCGCTGTTCGCGCTGCCGGTCGTGCGCCGGCCGGGCGTCGGCGTGGTCACGGTGCTCGGCGGGGGCTATCCGGCCTCCGGTGCGGCCGGCGCGGACCGGCTGCCGGTGCCCTGGCTGCCGCAGGGGCTGCGCTACGACCCGCAGGAGGGGCCGGGCGAGGTGCAGACGCCGCTGCTCGGTGCGCCCGCCGACGACCTGCTCGTCGGCGACAAGGTGTGGTTCCGGCACGCCAAGGCCGGTGAGTTGTGCGAGCGGTTCGAGACGGTGCATCTGGTCGAGGGGGACAGGGTGACGGCGGCCGTGCCCACCTATCGGGGCGAGGGCCATACGTTCCTGTGACGGGTCAGTTCGACGGGCCGAGGCTGCTGCCGACGCCGCCGCCGGTGTCCGCGTCGCCCACCGCCCGGATGCCGCGGGTGATCTCGTCCATGTCGGACAGCGGGGGCCCGTCGGGGCCCGCGTCGAAGACGAAGCGGACGACGACGGGCGCTTCGGTGCCGACGCTGGACGGGAAGGCCAGCGACTGGACGTAGCCGCCGGGCCCCTTGGCCGTGGTGACCCGCCAGCGCACGTAGTACCCGCTGCGGCCGGCGACCGCGATCTGGCCCGAGGCGACGCGCCGATGGGATGTGATGCCGCCGAAGGGCCGCTGCCCGATGGCGTTCTCCTCGAAGGCGGCGTCCGCGGCCTCGGTGATGTCCTGCTTGGCGAGCGCTTCGGGCGAGGTCCCGCCGGTGACGCTCGCGGTGCGGGTGCTGACCAGGCCGTGCCGGCACAGGCCGACGCCGGCCGGGCAGTCGTAGGTGCCGTCGGTGGTCATGACGACGTCGTCGTCGGCGACGTACTGCGGGCGTTCCCAGCCGTCGGGCAGCGGCAGCGTGATGCCGTTGAGCTGGTCGACGACCGTCGCGGGGTCGTCGCCGGCGGGCCCGGAGGCCGACGGCGTTTCGGACGGTGACGGCGAAGCGGGCCGCGGGTCGCTCGTGGTGGGCGTGGCCGCGGTGTTCGCCTCGGTGGAGCCGTCGCCCTCGCGGTCCGTGCGGAGCACGAGGGCGCCGGTCACGATCGCCGCGATCAGCACGGCGCCCGCGGTGACCAGCGCGACCGCCTTCGCCCGCCGGGAGGCACGGTCCGGGGCCGCCGGCGGGACGGGCGCTCCGGGCGCGCGGCGGTGCTCGGTCCAGGCGCTGCCGTCCCACCAGCGCTCCAGCTGCGGCGCGTTGGGGTCGGGGTACCAGCCGGGCGGCGGCGTCATGCTCATCCGGGCACTGTAGGCCGCGCGCCCGATGCGCGTACACGGTGTCCGGCCCGCGGGCGGGCGCGGTCCGGTCAGAGCGGTGTGACGTACGCGCCGGAGATTCCGCCGTCCACCAGGAAGTCACTGGCGTTGACGAAGGAGGAGTCGTCGCTCGCGAGGAAGGCGACGGCGGCGGCGATCTCCTCGGCCTCCGCGAACCGGCCGAGCGGGATGTGCACCAGGCGGCGGGCGGCGCGCTCCGGGTCCTTGGCGAACAGCTCTTGCAGCAGTGGGGTGTTGACGGGGCCCGGGCACAGCGCGTTGACCCGGATGCCCTCCCGGGCGAACTGCACGCCGAGTTCGCGGGACATGGCGAGCACCCCGCCCTTGGAGGCGGTGTAGGAGATCTGTGAGGTGGCCGCGCCCATACGGGCCACGAAGGAGGCGGTGTTGATGATGGATCCCCGGCCCTGGCGGCGCATGTAGGGGATGGCGGCCTTGCAGCACAGGTAGACGGAGGTGAGGTTGACCTCCTGGACGCGCTTCCATGCCTCAAGGCCGGTCTCCAGGATGGAGTCGTCGTCGGGCGGGGAGATGCCGGCGTTGTTGAAGGCGACGTCGACGCTGCCGTAGGTGTCGTACGCCGTCTTGAACAGCGCCTCGACCTGCTCGGGGTCGGTGACGTCGACCTTCACGAACAGCCCGCCGACCTCGTCGGCGGCGGCCTTGCCGCGGGTCTCGTCGATGTCGCCGCAGACGACGTGGGCGCCCTCGAAGGCCAGTCGGCGGGCGGTGGCGAGGCCGATGCCGCTGCCCGCTCCGGTGACGACGGCGGTACGGCCGACCAGCCGGCGGCAGATGATCTCAGGGGTCTCGGCGGTCACTGTGCGGGGCCCTCCGTGCTGATGAAGACGTTCTTGGTTTCGGTGAAGGCGGTCAGGGCGTCCGGGCCCAGTTCGCGGCCGAGGCCGGACTGCTTGAAGCCGCCGAACGGGGTCCAGTAGCGGACGCTGGAGTGGGAGTTGACGGACAGGTTGCCGGCGCGGACGGCCCGGGAGACGCGCAGGGCGCGGCCGAGGTCCCGGGTCCACAGGGAGCCGGCCAGTCCGTAGGGGGTGTCGTTGGCGAGGCGGATGGCGTCGGCCTCGTCGGTGAAGGGCAGCAGGACGGCGACCGGGCCGAAGATCTCCTCGCGGGCCGCCACCGAGTCGGGCCGCTCGCCCGTGAGCACGGTCGGCGGGAACCAGTAGCCGGGCCCCTCGGGCGCGGTGCCGCGCAGGGCGGGGGCGTCCGCGGGCACGAAGGACCGTACGCGGTCGCGTTGCCGTGCGGAGATCAGCGGGCCCATCTGGGTCTTCGGGTCGGCCGGGTCGCCCACCACGACGGCTGCCAGCGCGTCCGCCAGCAGCTCGCGGACCTGGTCGTGGACCGGCTCCTGCACCAGGATCCGGGTGCGGGCGCAGCAGTCCTGGCCGGAGTTGTCGAGGAAGGAGAACGGGTCGACGGCGGCCTCGACGTCGGCGTCGGCGAAGACGATGTTGGGGCTCTTGCCGCCGAGTTCGAGGGTGACCGGCTTGACCAGGCGGGCGCACCGCTCCATGACCTCGCGGCCGGTGCGGGTGGAGCCGGTGAACACGATCTTCGCCACGTCCGGGTGGTCGACGAGCGCGCGGCCGGCGATGTGCCCGTGTCCTGGCAGCACCTGGAACAGGTGCTCGGGCAGGCCCGCCGCCAGGGCGAGTTCGGCGAGGCGGAGCGCGGTGAGCGGGGTGGTCTCGGCGGGCTTGAGGACGACGGCGTTGCCCGCGGCGAGGGCGGGGAAGCAGCCCCAGGCGGCGATGGGCATCGGGAAGTTCCAGGGCGCGATGACCCCGACCACGCCCAGCGGCTCCTGGAAGGTGACGTCCCAGCCGCCGGGTACGGGGATCTGCCGGCCGAGCAGGCGTTCGGCGCCGCCGGCCGCGTACAGCAGCAGGTCGCGGGCGTTGCCGGCCTCCCAGCGTGCGGTGTCGAGCAGATGTCCGGCCTCGCGGACCTCCAGCCGCGCCAGTTCCTCGATGTGGGTGTCGACGGTGTCGGCGAAGCGGCGCAGCAGCCGGGCCCGGTCGGCGGGTGCGAGGGCGGACCAGCGCCGCTGTGCCGTCGCGGCCCGTGCGACGGCGGCGTCGACGTCGGCCGCGGTGGCGGCGGGGACGGTGGCGACGACCTCTTCGGTGGCGGGGTTGCGCACCTGGAGTTCGGGTTCGGTGGACAGCTCGTCGTACGAGTCGTAGGGGTCGTACGAGTCGGGCCGGTTGCACGAGTCGGACACAGTGGGCCTCACATGCGTTCGAAGGAGCGGCGCAGTTCCCAGTCGGTGACGGCGGCGTCGAAGGCGTCCAGTTCGACGCGGGCCAGGTTGTGGTAGTGGTCGACGACCTCGTCGCCGAAGGCGGCTCGGGCGATCGGGCTGGCCGTCCAGAGCGCGGCGGCATCCCGCAGGGTGGTCGGGACGTGCTCGAAGCCGGCCGTGTAGGCGTTGCCCGGACAGGGCGGTGGCAGTTCAAGTTTCCGTTCGATGCCGTACAGTCCGGCGGCCACCAGGGCGGCGACCGCGAGGTGCGGGTTGACGTCGCCGCCGGGCAGCCGGTTCTCGAAGCGCAGGGAGCGGCCGTGGCCGACCACGCGCAGGGCGCAGGTGCGGTTGTCGTGGCCCCAGGCGACGGCGGTCGGGGCGAACGAGCCGGGCTGGAACCGCTTGTAGGAGTTGATGTTGGGGGCGTACAGGAGGGCGAAGTCACGCAGGGCCGCCAGCTGTCCGGCGAGGAAGTGCCGCATGACATCGGTCATTCCGTCGGGCCCGGCCATCGCGCCCGCGCCGTCGGCGTCGGCGAGCGAGAGATGGATGTGGCAGGAGTTTCCCTCGCGCTCGTTGTACTTGGCCATGAAGGTGATCGACACGCCTTCCTGGGCGGCGATCTCCTTGGCGCCGGTCTTGTACACGGCGTGCTGGTCGCAGGTGACCTGGGCCTCGTCGTAGCGGAAGGCGATCTCGTGCTGGCCGGGGTTGCACTCGCCCTTGGCCGACTCGACGGTGAGGCCGGCGCCGGCCATGTCGTTGCGCAGGCGGCGCAGCAGCGGTTCGATGCGGCCGGTGCCGAGGATGGAGTAGTCGACGTTGTACTGGTTGGCCGGGGTCAGCCCGCGGTAGCCCGCGTCCCAGGCCTGCTCGTAGGTGTCCTTGAAGACGATGAACTCCAGCTCGGTGCCGACCTGGGCGGTGTACCCGAGCCCGGCCAGCCGCTCCAGTTGACGGCGGAGGATGTGGCGGGGCGCGGCGGCGACCGGGGAGCCGTCCGCCCAGGCGAGGTCGGCGACGACCAGGGCGGTGCCCGGGTGCCAGGGGATGCGGCGCAGGGTGCTCAGGTCGGGGTGCATGGCGAAGTCGCCGTAGCCGCGGTCCCAGGAGGACATGGCGTAGCCGTCGACCGTGTTCATCTCGGTGTCCACGGCGAGCAGGTAGTTGCAGCCCTCGGTGCCGTGGTGCAGGACCTCGTCGAGGAAGAAGCGGGCGGCGAACCGCTTGCCCTGGAGCCGCCCTTGCATATCGGGGAAGGCCAGCACGACAGTGTCGATCTCACCGCTCGCGACGAGAGCGTGCAGTTCCTCGACGCCGAGCGGGGGTGTGCGGTCTGCCACGGCAGAGCCTCCTTCGGCTTCTTCGGCCGGCCGGGAGCCATAAGGTATTGCCGAGAACCATTGGTTGGGAAGGGGGCACGACCGGATGGCGCGGGACACGCGGCGGGGGAGGCCGGACGACCGGCTCGCGCCGGTGCTGCGGCCGGTGCGGGCGGGCAACGGCTTCGAGGAGGCACTGGAGCAGATCCTGCAGATCGTGCGGCTGGGCCTGGTGCCGTGCGGCGAGCGGCTGCCCGCCGAACGGGAGCTGGCGCAGCGGCTGGGGATCAGCCGGGTGACGCTGCGCGAGGTGCTGAAGGTGCTCCAGGACCAGGGGCTCGTGGAGTCACGGCGCGGGCGCTACGGCGGCACGTTCGTGCTGCCCCGGACGAACGCGGGCGGCGAGGACGAGCTGCGGCGCCGGGTCGCCGCGGTCGACATCGACGACGTGCTCAGGTTCCGGGAGGTGCTGGAGGTGGGCGCGGCGGAACTGTGCGCGGCGCACACACCGGCCGGCGAATCCGAGGAGCGGCTGCGGGCGGCACTGGCCCGCACCCACGACGCGCCGCTGGCCGAGTACCGGCGGCTGGACACCCTGCTCCACCTCACCCTGGCCGAGCTGTCCGGCTCGCCGACGCTGGCCGCGCAGTACGCGGCCGTCCGGGCGACGGTCAACGACCTGCTGGACTGCATCCCGCTGCTCGTCCGCAACCTGGAACACTCCCAGCGCCAGCACACGGCCCTGGTCGAGGCGGTCCTGGACGGCGACGCGACCGGCGCCCGAAACACGATGCGAGAGCACTGCGCGGGAACAGCGGCCCTCCTACGGGGCTTCCTGACCTGAGACCGCGTCGAGCAGCCAGCCGGGCCCCGGAGACAGAGAGCACGCCAAACACAGGCGCCCTCACAGCCCCGCCCGGCACGCCCCCCGGACGGACGCCCGCGACGCCGCCGCCCGGGTACGACCGCCAGGCCCTGATCGCTGGGCACCCGCCCCGCACACACCCATCCCCCACGGGCCCCACCAACACGCCCCCGCCCGCCACCCGCACCGGGCCCCACGGGCCAAAAGACGGCGCGTCCCCGCAGAGCCCCCTCCGCACGCACCGGCCCCACCACACACGCCCACCCGCGCCCGCGCCGGGCCCACGGGGCCAAAAAGACAACCCGTCCCCGCAGAGCCCCCTCCACACGCACCCGCCCCACCACACACGCCCACCCGCCCGCGCCCGCCACCCGCGCCAGGCCCCACGGGGCCAAAAGACAACGCGACCCCGCAGAGCCCCCTCCGCACGCACCCGACGCACCGAACACAGGCATCCGCCGCGGCGGTGTCGGGGTGGGGCTTGCCTGGGGGTGGGTTCGCGGTAAAGGTGTGTGTGCTAGCCATTGGGGGGAGCGGAGGAGGGTGCCATGGCGGGTCGGCCGTTGATCGGGATCAGTACGTATCTGGAGTCCGGGGCGCGCTGGGGGGTGTGGCAGCTGGAGGCGGCGCTGCTGCCGGCCGGTTATCCACGGCTGATGCAGCGGGCCGGCGGGCTGGCCGCGATGCTGCCGCCGGACGGACCCGAGCAGGCCGCGGCCACCGTGGCACGGCTGGACGCTTTGGTGATCGCGGGCGGCCCGGACGTCGAACCGGTCCGCTACGGCGCCGTCACCGACCCGCGGACCGGTCCACCGGCCCGCGCCCGCGACGCCTGGGAACTCGCCCTGATCGACGCCGCGTTGGCCGCGGACGTGCCGCTGCTCGGGATCTGCCGGGGCATGCAGTTGCTGAACGTCGCGCTCGGCGGCACGCTGGTGCAGCACCTGGACGGGCACGCCGAGGTGCCGGGGGTCTTCGGCCGGCACCCGGTCAAGCCGGTGCCCGGCACCCGGTACGCCGGCATCGTCCCGGAGGAGACGTCCGTACCCACCTTCCATCACCAGGCCGTGGACCGGCTCGGCAGCGGGCTCGTGGCGTCGGCGCACGCGACGGACGGCACGGTCGAGGCGATCGAGCCCCCGGGGCCCGGCAGATGGGTGCTGGGGGTGCAGTGGCATCCGGAGATGGGCGAGGACCTGCGGGTGATGCGGGCGCTGGTGGCGGCGGCCGGCTGAGCCCCGCTCAGCCGCGGGTCAGCGACAGCAGTTCCCGGGCCGGTCCCGTCGGCCGGTGCCCGGTCCGCCAGACCGCGCGCAGGTCACGGCCGAGGGACATGTCCCGTACGGGGATGCGGACCAGGCGGCGCAGGCCGAGTTCTTCCCGTACCGCCAGCTCGCTCAGGACCGCGGGCCCGGCGCCGCTGACCGCGGACGCCTTGACCGCTGTGGTGGAGGACAGCTCGATCAGCGGGCGGGCGAGCCCGCCCAGGGCGGCGTCCAGGACCTGGCGGGTGCCCGAGCCGCGTTCGCGCAGGATCAGCGGGGTGGTGGCCAGCTCCTTCGGGGCCAGCGGGCTGCGGCGGCGGGCCCAGGGGTGCGCGGGTGCGGTGACGACGATCAGATGGTCGTGCGCGATGACCGCGGAGTCCAGTCCGGCGGGGACCGTGAGGCCCTCCACGAAGCCGAGGTCCGCCTCGTCCGCGAGCAGCCGTTGGGCCACCGCCGTCGAGTTCCCGGCCAGCAGGGAGACCGCCGTGTCCGGGCGTCCCGCGCGCAGGGCCAGCAGCCAGCCCGGCAGCAGATACTCGGCGATGGTCATGCTGGCCGCCACCCGCAGCCGCGAGTCGCGCCGGTCCCGCAGCGCCTGCGCGCCCACGTCGAAGGCTTCGGCCGCCTCCACGATCCGCCGCGCCCAGTCGGTCACCAGCGCCCCGGCGTCGGTGAGCCGGGAGCCACGCGGCGAACGGTCCACCAGGGCCACGCCCAGCTGCCGCTCCATGGAGCGGATCCGGCTGCTGGCCGCCGGCTGGGTGACGCCCAGCTCCCGGGCCGCGGCACCGAGGCTGCCGGTGCGCGCCACCGCCAGCAGCAGTTCCAGCGCGCCGAGATCGGGCACCCGATGGGACAGCGATCCCGGCCCGCGCCGCTCCTCCGTCTCACTCATAAGACCAGCTTATGCCGTCATAGAGACGGACTCCCTGGTGATCGTCCGCGCCCCGCGTGACGGTGGACCCATGGTCATCGCAGCCCAGCCCCTGGTCCCCCGCCGCGCCCCGCGCGTCCGTCACCTCGGCCCCAACTGGTACGCCGCCGTCATGGGCACGGCGGCGGTCGGCTCGGCCGGCGCCGCGCTCCCCTGGCATACGGGGCCGCTGCGCACCGGCTGCACCGCCGTGTGGGCCCTGTCGCTCGCCCTGCTGGTGGCCCTCCTCGCCGCCCGCGCCCTGCACTGGGCGTACCACGGCGACCAGGCCCGCGACCATCTCCTCGACCCGGCGACGGCGCCCTTCTACGGCTGCCTGTCCATGGCGCTGCTCGCGGTCGGCGGCGGTGCCATGGCCGTCGGGCGGGACTGGCTCGGCGCGGCGGGCGCCGTGGCCCTGGACGCCGTGCTGTTCGTCGCCGGCACCGTCGTGGGGCTCGCGGCGGCGGTGGCGGTGCCGTACCTCATGGTGGTACGGCACCGGATCGAGCCCGCTCAGATCTCCCCGGTGTGGCTGCTGCCGCTCGTCGCGCCCATGGTGTCGGCCGCGCTCGGCCCGCTGCTCGTGCCGCATCTGCCGCCCGGGCAGCCCCGGCAGACCCTGCTCCTCGCGTGTTTCGCCCTGTTCGGGCTCAGCCTGCTCGCGACCCTGCTGATGCTGCCCCTCGTGTTCGCCCGGCTGATCGTCTCGGGTCCGCTTCCCCTCGCGCTGACCCCGACGCTGTTCCTGGTGCTGGGACCGCTCGGCCAGTCCACCACCGCCGTGGGTGCCTTCGCGGATGTCGCGCCGGGGGTCGTGGCGGCCCCCTACGACCGCGGGTTCGTGGTGCTCGCCGTCCTGTACGGGGTGCCGGTGACGGGTTTCGCGCTGCTGTGGCTGGCGTTCGCCGCGGCCCATGTGGCGCGGGCCAGGCGGCGCGGCATGGGGTTCACGATGACCTGGTGGGGGTTCACCTTCCCGGTGGGCACCTGTGTCACCGGTGCCGCCGCGCTGGCCCGGCACACCGGGCTGGCCGCCTACGACTGGCTGACGGTCGGCCTGTACGGGGTGCTGATCGCCGCCTGGGCGGCCGCCGCCGTGGGCACGGTGCGCGGGCTGGTCAGCGGTGAGCTGCCCGCAGCGCCCCGGACAGCACCCGCGGCGCCTCGGCCAGCGACGGGCCGTACCACGTCAGATGCCGTCCGCTGACCAGGGCGCAGGGCAGATCCGGGAAGGCCTCGGGGCCGTCGTCGGCCGTGAAGCGGTACGGCTCGTCGGGCAGCACGACGAGGTCGGGCGCGGCGGCCCGCAGCTCGTCCAGCGGGATACGCGGATAGCGGTCGGCGTGCCCGGCATGGACGTTGTCCACGCCGAGGCGGGCCAGCACGTCGCCCGCGAAGGTGTCCCGGCCGAGCACCGTCCACGGCCGTCGCCAGATCGGCACGACCGCCGTCACGCGCGGCGCGGGCACCGGCAGCGCGGACCAGGTGTCCTCGGCCTCGTCCAGCCAGCGGGGCCGGGTCGTGGCGCCGCACGCGGTCAGCACGCGGGCCAGTTCCCCGAAGGCCTGCGGCATGTCACGCACCTCGGTGACCAGCACGGTGAGGCCCGCGGCGCGCAGCGCGTCCAGGTCGGGGGCACGGTTCTCCTCCTCGTTGGCGATCACCAGGTCGGGGGCGAGGGCGATGATCCGGTCCACCCGCGGGTTCTTGGTGCCGCCGACGCGGGTGACGGGGAGGTCCGCCGGGCGGACGCACCAGTCGGTGGCACCGACCAGGACGCCGGGAACGGTCTCGGCGACCGCCTCGGTCAGGGACGGAACGAGGGAAACAACACGCATCACACGCCCCACGGGAAGCCCACGCCCGACAGGGGCACGGGGAACCTCGCGACCGGCCACGACGCTGCCGGAGCCGGCAGCAGGCGCGTCACCCGCCGGACCCCGGCCAAGGTCACGCGCACTGTTCAGCGGGGCCGGTCGTGGACGGCCTCGATGTGTTCGGCCACCGCGACGACGATCACGCGGGTGTCGGGGACCGTGGCGCGCCAGCGGTGGCGCACCCCGCCCGTGAGGTAGAGGGTGTCGCCGCGGCCCAGGCGGTAGGCGCGGCCCTCGGCCTCTATCTCCACCGCGCCGTCGGCGACGTACAGCAACTCGTCGTTACGGTGCTGGAATTCACGGCCCGCGTCGTGGTCGCCGGTGAACTCGGAGGCGTGCAACTGGTGATGGCCGCGCACCAGCGAGCGCACTCGGGGGGCGAAGTCGGTCTCGGCGACCTCGCCGCGCACGACGTCGACGCTGCACGCCGGGTCGGCGGCGGCGAGGAGTTCGACGGCCGTGGTGCGCAGCGCGTCGGCGACCTTCTCCAGGGAGCCGGTGCTGGGGCGTGCCCGGTCGTTCTCGATCTGGCTCAGGAAGGGCACGGACAGGCCGCTGCGCTCCGCCACGACGGCGAGGGTCAGCTCCAGCGCGCGGCGCCGCCGCCGGACGGCCGCGCCCACTCGGACAGGCTGTTGTTCCTTGTGGTCGCCCATCGCTCCGGCTCCCTCCTCCGCTCGTCGTGCCGCCGCCTTCGGGGCCCGACGCCGGGCCCCGTTGCCCTGATGGGTTCTCTGCACCCTACGCATGTTCGGCAAACCGTTTCATGCGGCCGTCACATCCACGTCACGTCGGGTAAGCACGACCCTCACGGTTCGCGCCAGTGCGCGGGCGGTCCGCCGCTCGGTCCGGCCGACCGCGGGACGGTGGGCCCATGGCGACCAGCTCCCGGGGTCGTGGCGCGACCGCTGACCCTAGATCAGCACGGGATCGCGCCCTTTATCTTCAATGCGCCGGAGTCTTCCGGTGTTCCCGGCCCGCGCCCCGGATCCGCACCGTGCGGCGGAGCCGCTGGTCAGGGCGGGTGCGGCGGGCGTCAAAAGGGGCGTGGGCCGGGCCGGCGGGCGGCCGGCCGAACGACCGGGCGGGGGGCGCGGTCCGCCGTATGCGAGGTCGACGGCCCGGCAGGCGGCTCGGGCGGGGCCGTGGCGCTCCGTGGTTGGCCGGATCCTTCCCGTGGGCGGCGACCACGGCGGGCCCGGCGCCGCAGGGGCCCAAGAAACCGGAGAAGCCGGAGAAGCCGGAGAAGCCGGAGAAGCCGGAGAAACCAGATAAAGGGGGAAAACGGCCGGAGCGGTGGCCACGCCTTCGACGCGGCCACCGCTCCCTTCGCGGGCGGGCCTCAGACCACGGGTGCCAGCTTGTCCTCAAGACCCGGCTGGGCGTCCAGCCACTGCCGTGCGGACGCCTTCTCGTGCCCGGCGCCGCCCTTCTGTATCGCGACCTCCAGGGAGGCGAGCTGCTCCTCGGTGAGCTTGAAGTCCTTCAGCCAGCGGGACAACTCCGGGAAGTCCTGGCTGAACGTCTTCTTGCCGACGATGTGGATCCGCTCGCCCTTGCCCCAGGCGCCCTCGGGGTCCTGGAGCTTCTTCAGGTCGTACTTCCCGTACGCCCAGTGCGGCGACCACAACGTCACCACCACCGGCTCACGCTTCTTGATCGACCGGTCCAGCTCCGCCAGCATCGACGACGTACTCGACGACACCACCTTGTACTCACGCTCCAGCCCATAAGCCTTCAGGACCTTGCTGTTCAGCGTCCCCATCATCCCGGCACTCGCCTCAATACCGATGATCTTCCCGCCGAACTTCTTCCCCTGACCCTTCAGATCGGCCAGCGAATCGATCCCCTTCACATACGAAGGAACCGTCAACTCCAACGAGGTCGGCCCATACCACGACCCCAGATCCTCCAGCCGCGAACCGTACTTGTCCCAGTACGCCTTGTGCGTCGTCGGCAGCCACGAGTCCAGTTGGACGTCCATCTGCCCCTGGGCGAGGGAACTGTAGAGCGGGCCCGGGTCCAGCTGTTTGAGGGTCGGCTTGTAGCCGCGGTCCTCCAGGATGTTCTGCCAGAGGTAGGTGCTGGCGATGGCCTCGTCCCAGGGGAAGTAGCCCATGTTGACGGTCTTGCCCGCGTCCTTGCCCTGCTTCTTTGCGCCGCCGCCGGGCACGGGGGCGAGCCGGTCGACCAGGCCGGGGTCCTTCTTCAGCCAGGCGCGCACGCCGTCCTGCTCATGGCCCTGTCCGGCGTCCCGGATGTCGTTCTCCAGACCGGTCAGCTGCTGCTCGGTGAGCTTGAAGTCCTTCAGCCACTGCGCGGCGACCGGGTCGTCGGAGCTGAAGCCCTTGCGGGCGACGGTGTGGATCTGCTCGCCCTTGCCCCAGGCGCCCTCGGGGTCCTGGAGCTTCTTCAGGTCGTACTTCCCGTACGCCCAGTGCGGCGACCACAACGTCACCACCACCGGCTCACGCTTCTTGATCGACCGGTCCAGCTCCGCCAGCATCGACGACGTACTCGACGACACCACCTTGTACTCACGCTCCAGCCCATAAGCCTTCAGGACCTTGCTGTTCAGCGTCCCCATCATCCCGGCACTCGCCTCAATACCGATGATCTTCCCGCCGAACTTCTTCCCCTGACCCTTCAGATCGGCCAGCGAATCGATCCCCTTCACATACGAAGGAACCGTCAACTCCAACGAGGTCGGCCCGAACCACGACCCCAGATCCTCCAGCCGCGAACCGTACTTGTCCCAGTACGCCTTGTGCGTCGTCGGCAGCCAGGCGTCGGTCTGGAAGTCGAGGTCGCCGCGGGCCACGCCGGAATAGAGCGGGCCGGGGTCGAGCTGCTTGACGTCGGTCTCGTAGCCCCGCTGCTCCAGCAGTTCCTTCCACAGGTATGTGGTGGCGGTGCCCTCGTCCCAGGGGATGTAACCGATGTTGATCCGCTTGCCCTTGCCGACGTCGGTGCTCGAACCGGCCTCGGCGTCGCCGGAGCCGACCAGGTTCAGGCCGCCCGCGACCAGCGCGAGCACGACGACACCGACGACCGCGACCGCGCCGGCCGGCCGGTAGTGGGCGAACCGCGCGCGTCCCACCAGGGCCGAGACCTTGGCCGCCGCGCGCCGGCCCAGCGGGGACACCCGCTCGCCCAGGGCGCCGGTCATACGGTCCAGGTACATGGCGAGGATGACCACCGCGACCCCGCTCTCCGCGGCAAGACCCACCTTGAGCTGGGTGATCGCGGAGTACACCTGCTCGCCGAGGCCGCCCGCGCCAGCCATGCCGCCGATGACCACCATCGACAGGGCCAGCATGATGACCTGGTTGACGCCCGCCATGATGGTCGGCAGGGCCAGCGGCAGCTGGACGCGCAGCAGGATGTCGCGCGGGGTGGTGCCGAACGCCTCGGCGGCCTCGACGAGTTCACCGTCGACCTGACGGATGCCGAGTTCGGTCATGCGGACGCCCGGCGGCATCGCGAAGATGATCGTCGCCAGCAGACCCGGGGTGGTGCCGACGCCGAAGAACATCACGCCGGGGATGAGGTAGATGAACGCCGGCATGGTCTGCATGACGTCCAGCACCGGCCGCAGCTGGGCGCTGACGCGCCTGCTGCGCGCGGCCCAGACGCCGAGCGGAATGGCGATCACGACGGTGATGACCGCGGCCACGAGCACCAGGGACAGCGTGTCCATGGCGTCGTCCCACAGCCCCAGCGAGTCGATCAGGGCGAGCCCCACGAAGGCGAGGACACCGGGCAGCAGACCGCGCAGCCAGGCGGCGATCACGGCGAGGATGCCGGCCAGCAGCAGCGGTTCGCCGCCGCTGAGGACGGTGTCCACACCGCTGTACATGCCGTCGAGCACGGCGTTGACGATGTCGAAGACCCAGGTCAGATGGGACTGCAGCCAGTCGACCGCGGTCTCCACCCAGTCGCCGAAGTGGATCCTAGGCACGGGTGGCCACCTTCCCGCCGCGCGGACGACAGGGCGCGGGCTCGCCCTGCTCGTCGCCGAGGAATCCGACGAGGCGGTGCCGCGGCACGACGCCGACGAGGACGTGGTCGCGGTCGACGACGGCGACCGGGTGGTTCACACGGGCGCTGATCGCGCACAGCTCCGTAAACGGCGTGTGCGGGGTGGCGGTCTCGCAGTCGCAGTCGGCCTCGTCGCCCCGGACGTCGGTGTCCATGACGGCGGCGGCGGTCAGGACGCGGGCGCGGTCGACGTCCTTGGTGAACGAGGCGACGTAGTCGTCGGCGGGGCGGACGAGGATGTCCTCCGCGGTGCCCACCTGGACGATCCGGCCGTCGCGCATCACGGCGATCCGGTCGCCCAGGCGCATGGCCTCGTTGAGGTCGTGGGTGATGAAGACGATCGTCTTCTTCAGGCTCTTCTGCAGCTCCAGCAGCTGGTCCTGCATGTCACGGCGGATGAGCGGGTCGAGCGCGCTGAACGACTCGTCCATGAGCAGCAGGTCGGCGTCCGTGGCGAGGGCGCGGGCCAGGCCCACGCGCTGCTGCATGCCGCCGGACAGCTCGTCGGGCCAGGACTTCTCCCAGCCGGCCAGGCCGCACAGGGCGAGCGCCTCGTCGGCGCGGCGATCGCGCTCGGCGCGGGGCACGCCCTGCACGCTCAGGCCGTAGGCGGCGTTGTCGCGGACGCTGCGGTGCGGGAACAGCGCGAAGTGCTGGAAGACCATGCTGATCTTGCGCGAGCGCAGCTCGCGCAGTGCGCCGTCGGGCAGCGACGTCAGGTCCTGGCCGTCGAAGCTGACGCGCCCCGCGGTGGGCTCCGACAGGCCGTTGAGCATGCGCAGCAGGGTGGACTTACCGGATCCGGACAGCCCCATCACGACGAAGATCTCGCCCGGTTCCACCTGGAAGGAGGCGTCGATGACGGCGGCGGTGGTGCCGCCGGCGCGCAACTCCTCCCGGTCGGCGCCCAGCCGGAGTCGTTCCACTGCATCGTCGGGTCGTCTTCCGAACACCTTGTAGAGATGTTCGGCCTCTAGCCTGGGTGACACGCGTACCTCTCGTCTCGGGGGCCGGGGAACAGAGGCCGCGCCTGCCCCGATCCGAGGAGTGCAAACGCCCGAGTGGTCCACTTCACACCACGGGTGGGCGGGGCCGTCGCCGCTGGTCGCGGGCGGGTGTCGGTGCCGTACGGC
Source organism: Streptomyces sp. NPDC004629 (assembly GCF_042873595.1). Lineage (NCBI taxonomy): Bacteria > Bacillati > Actinomycetota > Actinomycetes > Kitasatosporales > Streptomycetaceae > Streptomyces > Streptomyces sp. NPDC004629. Next base: position 181,561 of record NZ_JBIALO010000005.1, read on the forward strand.
ATGATGCGGGACGTGACCGGACGACTCATGCTCCTCGACACCGCCTCGCTGTACTTCCGTGCGTACTTCGGCGTCCCCGACTCCGTGAAGGCACCGGACGGCACCCCGGTGAACGCCGTGCGCGGGCTGCTGGACTTCATCGACCGCCTGGTGCGGGACCACCGGCCCGACCGGCTGGTGGCCTGCATGGACGCCGACTGGCGGCCCGCGTGGCGGGTCGAGCTCATCCCCACGTACAAGGCGCACCGGGTCGCCGAGGAGCATGCGCAGGGCCCCGACACGGAGGAGGTGCCGGACACGCTCTCCCCGCAGGTGCCGGTCATCGAGGAGGTGCTGGACGCGCTCGGCATCGCCCGGGTGGGCGTCGCGGAGTACGAGGCGGACGACGTGATCGGCACGTTCACCGCGCGCGCCGCGGGCCCGGTCGACATCGTCACCGGCGACCGCGACCTGTACCAGCTGGTGGACGACGCGCGCGGGGTGCGGGTGCTGTACCCGCTCAAGGGAGTGGGCACGCTCCAGCTCACGGACGAGGCCGTACTGCGCGGGAAGTACGGCGTCGACGGCCGGGGGTACGCGGATCTGGCGCTGCTGCGGGGCGACCCGAGCGACGGGCTGCCCGGGGTGCCCGGCATCGGTGAGAAGACGGCGGCGAAGCTGCTCGCCGCGTTCGGCGACCTGGCCGGGATCATGGCCGCGGTCGACGACCCGAAGGCCGGCCTGACCCCGTCGCAGCGCAAGCGTCTGGACGAGGCCAGGGCGTATGTCGCGGTCGCCCCGACGGTCGTCCGGGTCGCCGCCGACGTGCCGCTGCCTGACGTCGACACGGCGCTGCCGCGCGCCCCGCGCGACCCGGCGGGCCTGGAAGCGCTGACGGCGCGCTGGGGGCTGGGCGGGTCGCTGCAACGGCTCCTCACCACGCTCGCCGGGTGAGCGGCGTCCGGGCGCTGTTCCGGACCGCGTTCCTGTCGGCCGCAAGCGCATGGTGCTAACTTAGGTAAACCTAAGGGAAGTGACAGGGAGGCAGCCATGGCAGAACGTCCGGCACGGAGGGCGCGGAAGCCCCACTCCGCGCAGGTCATCCGCACCGAGCGGCTGACCCCGCACATGCAGCGGGTCGTGCTCGGCGGTGCGGGGCTGGCCGAGTTCGCGGCGGACACCTGCACCGACCACTATGTGAAACTGCTGTTCCCGGTGGCGGGCGCGGCCTATCCGGAGCCCTTCGACCTGGAGCGGATCCGCGCGGAGTTCCCCCGTGAGCAGTGGCCGGTGACCCGGACGTACACGGTGCGTGACTGGGATGCCCAGCACCGGGAGATGACCCTGGACTTCGTGGTGCACGGCGACGAGGGTCTGGCCGGTCCGTGGGCGCTGCGCGTGCGGCCCGGCGAGACCGTGTGGTTCATGGGCCCCGGCGGCGCCTACGCGCCCGACGCGAGCGCGGACTGGCATCTGCTGGCCGGCGACGAGAGCGCGCTGCCCGCGATCGCCCGCGCCCTGGAGACGCTGCCTGCCGGTGCCCGGGCCCATGCCTTCGTGGAGGTGTCCGGGCCGCAGGAGGAGCAGAAGATCGACTCCGACGTGACGGTCGCCTGGCTGCACCGCGGGGACCGGCCGGTCGGCGAGGCCCTGGTCGAGGCCGTACGGGCGCTGGAGTTCCCGGCGGGCCGGATGCAGGCGTTCGTGCACGGCGAGGCGGGCTTCGTGAAGGAGCTGCGCCGGCTGCTGCGGGTCGAGTACGCGATCCCCCGCGAGGATCTGTCGATCTCCGGCTACTGGCGGCTGGGGCACGACGAGGACGGCTGGCAGGCGTCCAAGCGGGAGTGGAACGCCCGCATCGAGGTGGAACAGGAGGGCACCGCCGCCGCATGACGACCGCCGCCACGACCGGCTGAGCCCGACAACCGCCACCCCGCCACCTCTCCCCCGCCCGCGGCGACCCGCCCCGACAACCACATCGCCCCGGGCCGACCGGATGTCGACTCCGTCGCACCACGCCGTCTCTGCTCCGACGACGGCCGAGCCTGCCGACCACCCGGCTCAGCACATCGCCACCTCCCCACCGCCACTACGAGGGCGCGGGGCCGGCCACCGGGCCTGGGCGGTGCGCGGGCGGCGGGTCGCAGGCGTCGCGGACGCCCAGGAACCGGCCGAGGCCGCCGGCCTTCGCGCGGCGCCGAGGCCGTCGGACACGCGCGGGCGGCGCCCCGTACGCTGGGCCGTGATGAGACGAAGGACCCGCATCCCGCCCGCTCCGCTGCCCGCGCGCGACGGCGTGGACCCCGTGCGGGTGCGGCTGCCCGCAGCGGGGCCCTGGGAGACGGTGCGCGCGCATCTCGTGGCGCGGCTGTCCGGTGCACCGCCCGGCATGGTCGACGGGATGCTGGCGGCCGGCCGGATCGTCACGGCCGACGGGCGGCCGGTCACACCCGACGATCCGTACGTGCCCGGCATGTATGTGTGGTTCCACCGGGAGCTGCCCGCCGAGGTACCCGTGCCGTTCGAACTGGAGGTCGTCCACCGGGACGCGCACCTGGTCGTCGCCGACAAGCCGCACTTCCTCGCCACGACCCCGCGCGGCGGCCACATCGTTCAGACGGCGCTGACGCGGCTGCGCCGGGAACTGGGCGTTCCCACGCTGTCCCCGGCGCACCGCCTGGACCGGCTGACGGCGGGGCTGGTGCTGTTCACGGTGCGGCCCGAGGAGCGCGGCGCCTACCAGTCGCTGTTCCGCGACCGGCTGGTGCGCAAGGAGTACGAGGCCGTCGCCCCGTACGATCCCGCGCTCGCCCTGCCCCGGACGGTGCGCAGCCGGATCCTGAAGGAGCGCGGGGTGCCGGCCGCGCGGCAGGTCGCGGGTGAGCCGAACGCGGTGACCCGCGTCGAACTGGCCGATGTCCGGGTTCGCGACGCGCTGGCCCGCTACCGGCTGACCCCGCACACCGGGCAGACACATCAGCTGCGGGTGCACATGAACGCCCTGGGCGTGCCGATCCTCGGCGATCCGCTGTATCCGGTGGTGACCGGCCCCGGGCCGGCCGGTGACTTCCGACGGCCGTTGCAACTTCTGGCGCGGCGGCTGGAGTTCACCGATCCGGTCACCGGGGCGGAGCACCGGTTCCACAGCGCGCGAACGCTCACGGCCTGGTCCGCGTACCCGGAATGGACCGCAAGCTGACCCGGCCGCTCCAGCACGCGAGACCACCCCACCCACACCCCAAAGGAGCGCGGGGAACTACGCAAACAACCCCACACAACCCGCACCCACACTCCCGGCAGCCACGCCCCAAAGGGGCGCGGGGAACTGCGCGAACAACCACACACAACCCGCACCCACTCCCCGGCAGTCACACCCCCAAAGGGGCGCGGGGAACTGCGCGAACAACCACACACAACCCGCACCCACACCCCCGGACAGCCACCCCCAAAGGGGCGCGGGGAACTGCGCAAACCGCCAAAACCGCCCCGCACCCACCGGCCCAACCGTCACCCCACCGACGAATAGGCCACCACACCCCGCAGCAACTGCTCCACCGCCTTACGCGCACTCTTGGCCACGGTCGAGCCCTCCGCAGGAGCCGCCGCAGAGATCTGCCCGAGCACATCGATCACCTGCTTGCACCACCGCACGAAGTCCCCGGCCGGCATCTCCGCCTCGCGCAGCACCTCGTCCAGGCCCGTACCGGAAGCCCACATATAGGCGGCCCAGGCGAAACCGAGATCGGGCTCGCGCTGCCCCACCCCCTCGGTCTGGGTGATCCGGAACTCCTCCTCCAGACCGTCGAGCCGCCCCCAGATACGGACCATCTCGCCGAGCACCGCCTTCGCCCGGCCCGAGGGCACCCGGGGCGCCAGCGCATCGTCACCGACCCGCGCCTCGTACACCAACGCCGAGACACAGGCCGCGAGTTCGGCGGGCCCCAGCCCCTCCCAGACCCCCTCGCGCAGACACTCGCTGGCCAGCAGGTCGAGTTCGCCGTACAGCCGGGCGAGCCGCTTGCCGTGTTCGGTGACCTCGTCGCCCCGCAGGTAGTCGAGTTCGGTGAGCAGCGCCACGATCCGGTCGAAGGTCCGCGCAATCGTGTTCGTACGCCCCTCGATACGGCGCTCCAGCTGCGAGGTGTCGCGCAGCAGCCGGTGGTAGCGCTCCGCCCAACGGGCGTGGTCCTCACGGTCGTTGCAGCCATGGCAGGGGTGCGCGCGGAGCGCGGTGCGCAGCCGGGCGATCTCCCGGTCGTCGGCGGCCTGCGCACGCTTCTTGCGGTGCCGCTCCGGCGGAATGTGCCCCGCCTTGCTGCGCAGCGCGGACGCCAGGTCCCGACGGGACTGCGGCGAACGCGGGTTGAACGTCTTCGGGATGCGCATCCGCTCCAGCGGCTCGACCGGCACCGGGAAGTCGATCGACGCCAGCCGCTTGACCTGCCGTTCGACGGTGAGGACGAGGGGCCGCGGCCCGTCGTGGTACTCGAAGCCGCGGTGGCCGTTGGAGCGTCCGGCGGGCAGGCCGGGGTCGAGCACCAGGGCCAGGCCCGCGTACTTGCCGGTGGGCACATGGATGACGTCGCCAGGCCGGAGCTTCTCCAGGGCCACGGCGGCCTCGGCACGCCGCTGGGCCGCACCCTGCCGGGCCAGTTCGTTCTCCCGGTCCTTCAGTTCACGACGCAGTCGCGCGTACTCCTCGAAGTCGCCGAGGTGGCAGGTCATGGACTCCTTGTAGCCCGAAAGACCTTCCTCGTTGCGCTGCACCTGCCGGGAGATCCCGACGACCGACCGGTCCGCCTGGAACTGCGCGAAGGAGGTCTCCAGCAGTTCGCGCGAGCGGTGCCTGCCGAACTGCTCGACCAGGTTGACCGCCATGTTGTACGACGGTTTGAAGCTGGAGCGCAGCGGATAGGTGCGGGTGCCCGCCAGGCCCGCGAGGTGTTCGGGGCTCATGCCGCGCTGCCACAGCACCACCGCATGGCCCTCGACGTCGATGCCGCGCCGGCCGGCCCGCCCGGTGAGCTGCGTGTACTCGCCGGGGGTGATGTCGGCGTGCTGCTCGCCATTCCATTTGACGAGCTTTTCCAGCACCACCGAGCGGGCCGGCATGTTGATGCCGAGCGCCAGGGTCTCGGTGGCGAAGACGGCCTTCACCAGGCCGCGCACGAACAGTTCCTCGACGACCTCCTTGAAGGTGGGGAGCATGCCCGCGTGGTGGGCGGCGATGCCCCGCTCCAGGCCCTCCAGCCACTCGTAGTAGCCGAGGACATGCAGGTCCTCGCGGGGGATGGAGGCGGTGCGCTCCTCCACGAGGTCGCGCACCCGCTGCCGGGCCTCCTCGTCGTTGAGCCGCAGACCCGCGTACAGGCACTGCTGGACGGCGGACTCGCAGGCGGCCCGGCTGAAGATGAAGGTGATGGCGGGCAGCAGGCCCTCGGAGTCGAGCCGTTCGATGACCTCGGGGCGGCCCGGCGTCCACACCCGGGAACGCTGCCGCCGCTCCCGCTCACGGTCCGCCTCGCGCATCGCACGGCCGCGTCTGCGGTCCTGGTAGGAGGGTCTGCTGGCCTCCATTCGGGCGAGCCGGGCGAGGTCGGGGTTGACCGCCTTCTTGTGGCCCTCGCCTTCCTCGAACAGGTCGTACATCCGGCGTCCGGCGAGCACATGCTGGAACAGCGGCACCGGCCGGTGCTCGGAGACGATCACCTCCGTGTCACCGCGTACGGTGTCCAGCCAGTCGCCGAACTCCTCGGCGTTGGAGACCGTCGCCGACAGCGAGACCAGGGTGACCGACTCGGGGAGGTGGATGATGACCTCCTCCCACACCGCGCCACGGAAGCGGTCGGAGAGATAGTGCACCTCGTCCATGACCACATGGCCGAGGCCGAGCAGGGTCCGGGAGCCCGCGTACAGCATGTTGCGCAGCACCTCGGTGGTCATCACGACCACCGGGGCGTCGGAGTTCACGCTGTTGTCGCCGGTGAGCAGGCCCACCTTGTCGGAGCCGTAGCGGCGGCACAGGTCGGCGTACTTCTGGTTCGACAACGCCTTGATGGGTGTCGTGTAGAAGCACTTCTTGCCCTGGCGTAGCGCGAGGTGGACGGCGAACTCGCCCACGATGGTCTTCCCGGAGCCGGTGGGGGCGGCCACCAGCACGCCCTTCCCCGCCTCAAGCGCCTGGCAGGCCTCGATCTGGAAGGGGTCGAGGCCGAAGTCGTACATCTCGCGGAAGGACGCGAGCGCGGTGGCCTGCTCGGCTGCCCGCCTGCGGGCTGCCGCATACCGCTCGGCCGGTGAGAGGTCCTCTGTCATCGTGCTTTCGAGCGTACCGGGCCGCACTGACAACAGGACGATCATTATCCGGATCGCGGGATGTACGCCGGGCGCACCCGGGCGCCGCACACGCGGCTGCCCGCGCCGTTGCGGGCGCGGGCACCCTCACCGTTCGTGGGACGCGAACGCTCAGGTCACGTCGTCGTAGCCGTTGACACGGTCCGTGCTCGACTGCTCGGGCAGCGCACGGCTGGCGGAGACCGTCTCGACCTCACCGATGTCCTCGGGCGTCAGATCCAGGTCGGAGGCCTCGTCGTCGGCGGGGCCCGCGGCCTCGCGCCGCCGCCTGCGCCGGTCGTTGAGCAGGGAGAAGGCGACCGCGACGAAGTACAGCAACCAGATCGGCCCGGCGAGCGACAGCATGGAGACGGGATCGGTGCTGGGCGTGGCCACGGCCGCGAAGACCGTGATGCCCATGATCATGGCCCGCCACCAGCCGAGCATGCGCTTGCCGGTGAGCGCGCCGGTCAGATTGAGCATGATCAGCAGCAGGGGCAGCTCGAAGGACAGACCGAAGACGACCACCATGCGCGTGACGAGTTGCAGCAGGTCGTCCAGCGGCAGCAGGTTCTCCACGTCGTTCGGCGTGAACTGCATCAGCACCTGCGCCGTGGTGGGCAGCACCCGGTAGGCGAAGTACGCGCCGCCGAGGAACAGCGGGGCACCGGTGCCGACGAACGCGTAGGCGTACTTCTTCTCGTGCCCGTGCAGACCTGGCGCGACAAACCCCCACAGCTGGTAGAGCCAGATCGGCGAGGCGAGCACGACGCCCGCCGTCAAGGAGACCTGCAGGGCCAGCGTGAACGGGGCGAGGAGGCCGTTGATGGTGATCCGCGCGCACTGCTGGGTGTCGTCGCTCGACCGGGCCAGTTCCTCGAAGGACTTCCCGCAGCCGACCGAGTCGAGGATCGGCTTGGTGAGGAAGTTGATGATGTCGTTGTAGAAGAAGGCGGCGACGACCGTGACGACGACGATGGCCAGAATCGCCTTCGCGAGCCGGTTGCGCAGCTCACGAAGATGATCCGCAAGGGGCATCCGCCCCTCGGGATCCTTCTCCTTCTTGCGGGCAGGCTTGGGCAACCCACGTCCTCATCTCGTGCGGCGGGCCGGGAGCTTCCGGACCTGCGTCAGCGCTTGGTGGTGTCCGACGGCTCGGTGACCGGCCGCGAGCTGGTCACGTCGCCGGGGGCAGCCTGGATGGTGCGCTGGGCCGAGGACTGCTCGTCGGAGCTGGGGGTCTGCGCGGAGGCGGCGGTGTTGTTGCCGCCGTCATCCTTCATCGCCTTGGCCTCGCTCTTGAGGATGCGGGCGGACTTCCCGAGCGAGCGGGCCATGTCCGGAAGCTTCTTCGCGCCGAACAGCAGGACGATGACGACGAGGATGAGAATGATCTCGGGGGCTCCGAGCCTTCCGAACATAAGTCTTTACCTTCTCACCGAGGCGGCTGGGTGGGGTGCTGTCCGACCCTTCGGACATGTGCCCGAAGGACCGTGCTGACAGCGATCGTAACGCTCAGGGGTGAACGCGAGGCAATCCCTGTGCGTACTCCCGGTCCGCGGTACGGGCCTCGTTCTGCGCACCGCGACCAGCAGCGTACCCGCCGGAACGGGCAGCGTGACAGGGCGAAGTGACACATACCGCGTCCGGTTCGTGCAGCCACAGCCGTTCACCACGGCCCTCACAGCGCATCGGCGGCACGGGACGCGCTCACCGCGGCCCGCTCCAGATCCTCGGCCGCGCGGTCGATCCGGCGCGCGGACTCCTCGACCTGCCGCCCCAGGCGCCGCGCCTCCACGAAGACCCGCACGGCGAGCACACCGAGGACGGCCAGACCCAGAAAACCCGCGGCCACCGCGAACATCGCCCAGAACATGGCGTCGAGCCTAGACCGTGGAGTGCAGCCGCAGCGTCTTGACCCCGCCGTCGGTCAGCAGCTCGACGATGCGTTCACCCGCGGGCTTGCGGACCAGGACACCGCAGTCGGGACAGGTGAAGGAGTAGAACGTCGTACGGCTGGTGGCGCCGATGGCGAGCCGCAGGGCGCCGGCGGACAGCTCGAAACGGCCCCGGCACTCCGGGCAGTTCGCCCTGAACACCACGGGAACCACTCTTCGCATCCCCGCGAAGGCGGCCGCGACCGTCATCTCCTCCGCGTCGGACACCGCAGACTCGCTCAAAGCCCTCGCTCCTCACTTCGTGATAGGTCGCCTTCGGGGCAAAACCGCAAGAGACGCGGGCGCCGCGCCCGGCCGCCGCCCACCGGCACCACGGCACCGGACGGACATCCGCCGGCTCACTGCGCCCTGTCGTACAGCCCGTCGCGCTCCGCGCGCGTCGCCTCACGCGGCGCGCCCTGCGCCGCCTCCACCCCGTCGTACCCGGCGAGCGCCGCGCGGGCGGCCCGCCGGGCGCTGTCGGCCAGCTCGGGCGGCGAGACGATCCGGCCGTCACGGCCGAGCCGCAGCGCCAGGCGTCTCAGCGAAGCCGGATCGGGGGTGCGCACAGTGATACGCAACCCGCCGTCGGGAAGCTCATCGGCACTGTCGTGCGGGTAGTACTCGGCGACCCAGCGACCGCCCGGGCCGACCTCGACGACGACCTCCGGATCCTCCGCGGCCGGCTGCACCAGCCCCTCCGACAGATCCCGCAGCTCGATCTCCGGCGGCGCCGACGCCTCGTCGAGGATCTTGATCTCGGCGACCCGGTCCAGCCGGAACGTGCGGCGCGCCTCCGAGCGGCGGCACCATGCCTCCACATAGGTGTGGCCGACACTGACCAGACGGATGGGGTCGATCTCACGCTCCGTGACCTCGTCACGGGCGGGCGAGTAGTAGCGGATCCACAGACGGCGCCGCTCGGAGATGGCCCGATCGACATCCGCGAAGACACCGCCCTCCGACTCGAAGGTCACCGAGAGCCGCGAGCTGGCACCCGCCGCATCACCGGCCGCCCCTTCCACCTTGGCGGTGGCCCGCAGCAGCGCCTGCCGGTCGCTCTCCCGCAGACCCGGCAGGGTGGCCACGGCCCGCGCGGCCACCAGCAGCGCGGTCGCCTCGTCCGCGGCCAGCCTGAGCGGCTCCGCCGCGTCCGCGCCCAGCGCGGCCGGGTTGTGCCACCAGATGCGCTCGCCGTCCGTGTCGATGTCCAGCAGATCACCGCCACGGAAGCTGGTGCCGCACATGGGCAGCACATCGAGGTCCGAGACCAGCTCGTCCTCGGTGACGCCGAAGGCACGCGCCACATCGGCGACCCGGGCACCGGGGCGCTCCCGCAGATACGTCACCAGGGAGAGCATCCGCCGGGTCTGATCGATGGCGTTCACGGGCCTGACCGGTTTGCCTGCCACTGTTCCGCTCCGCTCCCCCTCAGCCCTTGGCCACGGCACGCAGCCGGTCCACCACATCGGCCCGCAGCTCGGCCGGCTCCAGGACCACCACGTCGGGCCCGAACTCCACCAGCCAGGCATCCAGACCGTGCCCGTACGGAATCTCCAACTCGTCCCAGCCGTCCCCGAGTTCCCGGACGGCGGTGGCCTTCGCCCGAAGGGGGTAGCCCGCCCCGGAACGCAACCGGATCAGCGCCGAACGGTCCGCGATCTCACCCGCCCAGCTCGCGACGGTCTCGCGCACGGTGACGACATCGGGCACCGCAGCGGTGAAGGCACTCCCGCGGGAACGGACCCGGCCGGTGATACGGGACAACCGGAACACCCGCTCGGCACACCGGTCACGGTCCCAGCCCGCCAGATACCAGTGGCCCCGCCAGCACTCCAGCGCCCACGGCTCGACATGCCGGGTCTCGGGACGGGCCGCGCTGGCCTTGCGGTAGTCGAACATCACCGGGCGGCGGTCACGGCAGGCCAGCATCAACGGCTCGAAGGCAGCCTCGTGCACCGGGATCCGCGGCTCCAGCGCCCCGTGCGCCTCGTACGGGTCGACGTCCTCGGGCAGCCCGGCCGCGCGCAGCTTCTGCAGGGCGCCGCTGGCCGCGCCGGCCAGCCGGGCCTGCTGCCACACCTTGGCGGCAAGCCCCAGCGCGGCGGCCTCCTCCGCGTCCAGCGTGATGGGCGGCAGCCGGTTGCTGTCCCGGCGGGCGAGATAGCCGACCTCGCCGTCGATGTTCTCGACGGTCTCGATGACCAGGCCGAGTTCCCGCAGGTCGTCCTTGTCACGCTCGAACATCCGGCTGAAGGAGTCGTCGCCGCCGGCCGAAGCCTTCCCCGGCCCGAAAGCCTCGACATACGCCTCGATGGACTCCCGCAGCTCACGCTTGCTGAGCGGCCGCCGCGTCCCGAGCAGACACAGTGCCAGATTCATCAGCCGCTCGGCCTTGGCAATGGCCATCGACGCCCTTCGCCTTCCCTGTGGTGCTTACGATCGTTGACCGTACCGCTCCACGGTGGCGCGGCAAAAGCCGAGGGCCCGTGCCGGACGGGCACGGGCCCCGGATGATCGGATCCGATCAGACCCCGACCAGGTCACAGACGAAGATCAGCGTCTCGCCGGGGGCGATCCGGCCGCCGCCCGCGCCCCGGTCGCCGTAGGCCAGATGCGCCGGAATGGTCAGCTGGCGACGGCCGCCGACCTTCATGCCCTGCACGCCCTGGTCCCAGCCGGCGATGACCTGGCCGGCACCCAGCTGGAACTTCAACGGCGTGCCGCGGTTCCAGGACGCGTCGAACTCCTCGCCCGTGGAGAAGGCCACGCCCACGTAGTGGACGGAGACGGTGTCCCCGGCCTTGGCCTCCGGACCGTCGCCCGCCCAGATGTCCTTGATCTCAAGGTCCGCCGGGGGCTCGCCGCCCGGGAAGTCGACCTCGGGCTTCTCGATGCTCACGTCTCTAGCTCCTGCTTGTGTACGACACGGAACGCGGACAGTCTTTCATCCCCGGCCCCGGCACGCCCGCGACGGGCGGGCGCTCCCCGACGCCCTCGGCCTCACATCGCCGCCAGGATGTCGACGGAGAACACCAGCGTGGAGCCCTTCTTGATGACGTCACCGCTCGGCGGCGTATCGCCGTAGGCCAGGTCCGGGGGCACCACGACGAGGACCCGGCTGCCGACCTTCTTACCGGTCAGGCCCTGCGACAGCCCCTTGACCACCTGCTGCATCTGCTGCAAGGAGAACTGGCTCAGCCGGCCCGAGCCATAGGTCTGCTCGAAGGTCTTGCCACCGTCCCAGACCACACCCCGGAACTGGCACAGGATCGTCTGGTCCGCCTTCAGCGCGGCGCCGTCGCCCTCCAGGACGTACTCGGACACCAGCCTGCCCGGCGCCGCCGACTTCGGGATGTCGACGGAAGGCGCGTTGCCGTCCGTGTTCGTGCCGACCTTCGGCAGGGCGGCATCGGTCTGCGGGACCTCCTTGCCCCGCGCCGAACTCTTGGAGTTGAACACATCCACCAGGTCGACGACGAACACCAGGGTGTCCGTGCCCTTGATCCCGGCCTGCGCATTGCCCGACGCGCCGTAGCCCCAGGTCGGCGGCACCGCCATCAGGACCCGGCTGCCGACCTTCTTACCGGTCAGGGCATACCGCCAGCCGTCGATGACACTGCCCTCGGCCAACTGGAGCACCAGCGGGCTCTTGCGGTCGTAGGAATTGTCGAAGACCTTCGCCGAGTTCCAGATCTGCCCCAGGTAGTGCGCCTGCACAAAGTCGTTCTCCGCGACCGTCCTGCCGCCGCCCGCGATCACCGTCTTCACCGCGAGGTCCTTCGACGGCTCCCCCGACCCCTTGGCCACGGTCGGCTTCTCACCGAACTTCGCACCCGCGGTGATCGCCGGCAGCGGCCCTTCCACGATCTTCGGCGGCGGCACGGACGAAGCCGAGGCGGACGGAGACGCGCTCGCCTTGCTGGAGTCCGACTTGCCGTCGCCGCACCCGGCGAGCGTGACCAGTCCTGCGGGTACGGCAGCGAAGAGGAGTGAGCGTCGGCGCACGGTGGGGGCCCTCGTAATCGGTCGATCTTGCGGATGGCGTGCCCGCGCAACTCTACGGCGTGCGAAGGGCGCCGTACGGGAAACGTACGGCGCCCGTGTGGCGTTCTTGCCGGATCCCCCATTCGAGCGAACTCGAACAAGGGAACACCGCAACGCCCCGCTCACATGCCGGCGATGAGCTTCTCCACCCGGTCGTCCACCGAACGGAACGGGTCCTTGCACAACACCGTCCGCTGCGCCTGGTCGTTGAGCTTGAGATGCACCCAGTCGACCGTGAAATCACGGCGCTGCTCCTGGGCCCGCCGGATGAAGTCGCCGCGCAACCGGGCCCGAGTCGTCTGCGGAGGAACCGACTTCCCCTCGAAGATCTTCAAGTCGTTGCAGATCCGAGTGGCTTGGCCCTTCTTCTCCAGCAGGTAGTACAGGCCACGACGCCGGTGGATGTCGTGGTAGGCGAGGTCTATCTGCGCGACCCGCGGATGCGACATGGTCATGTTGTGCTTGGCCCGGTACCGCTCGATGAGCTTGTACTTCATCACCCAGTCGATCTCGGTGGCGATCCGGTCCAGATCCTCCGACTCGATCGCGTCGAGCGTACGGCCCCACAGCTCCAGCACCTGCTCCACCGTGCCGGTGCGGATACCACGACGCTCGCAGAAGTCCACGGCCTTCTCGTAGTACTCGCGCTGCACCTCCAGCGCGGAAGCCTCCCGCCCGCTGGCCAGACGCACCTTGCGCCGGCCCGTGATGTCATGACTGACCTCACGGATCGCCCGGATCGGGTTCTCCAGGGTCAGATCACGCATCACCGTGCCCGCCTCGATCATGCGCAGCACCAGGTCGGTGGCCCCGACCTTGAGCAGCATCGTCGTCTCGGACATGTTCGAATCGCCCACGATGACATGCAGCCGACGGTAACGCTCCGCGTCCGCGTGCGGCTCGTCCCGCGTGTTGATGATGGGCCGGGAGCGCGTCGTCGCCGAGGACACGCCCTCCCAGATGTGCTCCGCCCGCTGGCTCACGCAGTACACCGCGCCGCGCGGCGTCTGCAGCACCTTCCCCGCACCGCACAGCAGCTGCCGGGTGACCAGGAACGGAATGAGGATGTCGGCGAGCCGGGAGAACTCCCCGTGCCGCGCCACCAGATAGTTCTCGTGGCAACCGTAGGAGTTGCCCGCCGAGTCCGTGTTGTTCTTGAAGAGGTAGACGTCGCCCGCGATTCCCTCCTCGTGCAGGCGTCGTTCCGCGTCCACCAGAAGCCCTTCGAGAATGCGCTCGCCGGCCTTGTCGTGGGTGACCAGTTCGATCACGTTGTCACACTCGGGTGTCGCGTATTCCGGATGTGACCCGACGTCGAGATAGAGGCGGGCACCGTTGCGCAGAAAGACATTGCTGCTACGGCCCCATGACACGACACGGCGGAAGAGGTACCGCGCCACCTCGTCAGGCGACAGGCGGCGCTGTCCCCTGAACGTGCACGTGACGCCGTACTCGTTCTCCAGCCCGAAAATGCGGCGGTCCATGACTGAACATTACGCCCGATCCCCTGAACTGAAACGGGGTTCGGCGGCACGATTTGGATCATTTTCCGCTGACCCCGCAACCACCGCCCCCTGGCCGGGAACTGCGAGGACCCGCCCGGTGGCCAGCAACACCAGCAAGGACACGGCCCCCGCGGCACCCGGAACGGCGAACCCCCACAGCGCGCCACCCGCCTCGACCACCGGACCCGCCAGGCCTGTTCCCACCGAAGCCCCCACGGTGAACGTCGTCACAAGCCAGGAGAACGCCTCGGTGACCGTACCGCTCGGCGCATGCCGGTCGACGATGACGAACGCACAGGCGATCGACGGCGCCAGGAACACCCCGGCGACCACGGTGAGCAACACCATCGCCACCGCGCCCGGCATCAGCATCAACGGCAGATAACACAACGCCAGAAGCGCCACCAGCACCCGCAGTCGCCGCTCCGGCACGCCACTCCAGCGCCGCGCCCCGTACACGGTGCCACCGGCCAGCGCGCCGAGCCCGAGGGCCGCCATCAGCCAGCCGTACACCGCGTCACCGCCATGCTCGTCGGCATAGGGCACCGAGGCCACCGTGATGGAGCCGAGCGCGACACCCACGAACAGGAACGCGCCGAGCAGCGCCAGCAGCCCCGGGGAGCGCAGCGGGCCCAGCCAGTGCGCCTCCCGCGGCGCGGAACGCCACGCGCGCGAGGGCGGCGACAGCACCACCGACAGCGCCCCGAGCACGCCCACGGCGTTCAGCACCAGCAGGGCCGCCCGCTCCGACCACACCGACACGCACAACGTGACCAGCAGCGGACCGACGGTGAACATGACCTCCTGGGCGATCGCGTCCATGGCGTACGCGGTGTGCACCTGCTCCTCGCGGCGCAGCACCGACGGCCACAGGGCCCGCAGACCGCCCTCCAGGGGAGGCGTGAACAGGCCCGCGGCCGCCACGGCGGCATAGGCGAGGGGCAGCGGGTCCGTGCCGCAGAGAGCGAAGACCGCCATCGACAGCGCCGCCAGCACCGCGGCGGGCAACTGGATCCGGGGCTGCCCGTGCAGATCGACCAGCCGCCCCAGGACCGGCTGCCCGACGGCGTTGGCCACGCCGTAGACCGCGGCCAGCGCCCCCGCGAGGCTGTAGCTGCCGCCCTCCGCGCGCACGAACAGCACCAGCGCGATCGCGGCCGTCGCGTTCGGCAGCCGGCCCACCAGCGTGCCCGCCAGCAGCCGGGCCGCATGCCTCGCCCTGAGGATCTCCAGGTATCCCGCGACCATCTCCTGCCCTCCACCGGCTCACCCGAGGTCGGTCGTCACCCTCACGTGTTACGTATAACTTCCGGGGTCATACGTACCATGTGCGCTGTTCGCACGTCCAGACGAAGGAGCGTCACCCACGGTGCCACCCAGCAGCACGCGCCCGACGAGCCGTGACGTCGCCCAGGCAGCCGGCGTCTCCCAGGCAGCCGTCTCCCTCGTCCTCGGCGACAAATGGCACGGCCGGGTCTCGGCGGCCACCGCCCAACGAGTCCGCGACGCCGCACACGACCTCGGCTACCGCCCCAACCTCGCCGCCCGCAACCTCCGCCTCGGCCGCACCCGCACAGTCCTCCTCGTCGTCCCCGCCCTCACCACCGAGTTCTTCGCCGGCGTCTACACCGGAGCCGCCCGCATCGCCGCCCGACACGGCTTCGGCGTGGTCCTCTACCCCTCCCCGGAAGGCGTCGGCCCGGCCCGCGACCCCTTCGCCTCCGCACAGGCCGCACTGGACGGAGTGATCGCCTCCTCCATGGCCGCCGACGCCCTCACCGCCATCCGCGGCGACCAACTCCCCCTCATCATGCTCGACAGCGACCCGGACGGCAGCCTGGGCGCCGCCACCGTCAACCTGGACATCGCCGACGGCGTCCGCCAGATCACCGAACACCTCCTCGGACTCGGCCACCGCAGCTTCCTGCACCTCGCCGCCGACGTACCCTCCTGGACGTTCCACGTACGCGCACACGAACTGGCCACCCGCATCGCAGCCGTCCCCGGCGCCACCGTACGGACCATCCCCGCACCCCTGAGCATCGAAGGCGCCACAGCCGCCACCCACGCCGCCCTCGCCACCCCCGGACCCCACCCCACCGCCCTCGTCTGCGACGACGACAAACTCGCGGCCGGCGCCTACAAAGCACTGCGCCGCCGAGGACTCCACGTACCCTCCGACATCTCCGTCACCGGCCTCGACGACCTCGCCCTGGCCACCGCCATCGACCCCGAACTGACCACCGTACGACTCGACGCGGAACTGTTCGGCGAACGCGGCATGCAAGCCCTCCTGGACGTCCTGGAGGGCCGCCTGCCGGACCGGGCCGACATCCCCGTACACCTAGTAGTACGCGGCTCCACAGCGCCACCCAGGCCGCGCTGACGGCCGCCCCGCGGGCACCACGCGCCGCGCCCCGGACGGCGAGGCCGACCGGGGCGCGCAAGGCATGACTAAGCAGACGCGGACCCTACTCGACCCCAGAGCCCTCCCCCTCGGTGCCCTCCCCCTCGGCGCTCTCCGCCTCCGTGGCCGCGCCGTCCCCCGCCAGCAGCCGCGACAGCTGCCGGCCGACGATGCGCTTGAACTTGCGCTGCTGCGGTCGCGTCCGATCCAGCACGGCGACCTCCAAACGCTCCGCCGGGATCTCCCGCTCACTGCCGTTCGTGTCCCGGGACAGGGCCTGCACCGCCAGCTTCAGCGCCTCCGCAAGACTCATCCCGTCACGATGCCGCTGATCCAGGAAGCCACTGATCTGCTCGGCGTTGCCGCCCACCGCGACCGAGCCGTGCTCATCCACGATCGACCCGTCATGCGGCAGCCGATAGATCTGATCACCCTCCGGGGTCTCCCCGACCTCGGCCACCACCAGCTCCACCTCGTACGGCTTCTCAGCCGCACTGGAGAAGATCGTGCCCAACGTCTGGGCATACACATTGGCCAGACCCCGAGCGGTCACATCATCCCGGTCATACGTGTAGCCACGCAGATCCGCATAGCGCACACCACCGATACGAAGGTTCTCGTACTCGTTGTACTTGCCGGCGGCGGCGAAACCGATCCGGTCATAGATCTCGCTGAACTTGTGCAGCGCACGGGACGGGTTCTCACCGACGAACACGATGCCGTCGGCGTACTGCAGCACGACCAGGCTGCGGCCACGGGCGATGCCCTTGCGGGCGTACTCCGCCCGGTCGGCCATGGCCTGCTGGGGTGAGACATAGAACGGCGTCGACACCGGTTATCCGTCCCTTTCTGTCGAAGTCACTGGACCACCTAGCAAAGAAACAGCCGGCTACAGCAGCGCGGCCCGCGGGCCGTCCGGCTGCTCCAGACGCCGCTCCAGGACCGAACGGGCGATCTCGGAGGACTCCTCCTCGGTGAGCCGGCGGAAGCCGTCCTCGGTGATCACAGTGACGATCGGATAGATCCGGCGCGCGACATCGGGACCGCCGGTCGCCGAGTCGTCGTCGGCCGCGTCGTACAGGGCCTGCACCACGAGGGTCGTGGCCTGCTCCTCGGTCAACTCGCCGTGGAACAGCTTCTTCATCGCACCCCGCGCGAAGACCGAGCCGGAACCCGTCGCGGCGAAGTTGTGCTCCTCGGAGCGGCCCCCGGTGACGTCGTAGGAGAAGATCCGGCCCTTCTCGCGGTCCACGTCATAACCGGCGAAGAGCGGCACGACGGCCAGCCCCTGCATCGCCATGCCCAGATTGGACCGGATCATCGTCGACAGCCGGTTCGCCTTGCCCTCCAGCGACAACTGGGCGCCCTCGACCTTCTCGAAGTGCTCCAGCTCCAACTGGAAGAGCTTGACCATCTCGACGGCCAGACCGGCGGTACCGGCGATCCCGACGGCCGAGTACTCATCGGCCGGGAAGACCTTCTCGATGTCGCGCTGAGCGATCACATTGCCCATCGTGGCCCGGCGGTCACCGGCAAGCACCACGCCTCCCGGGAAGGTCACGGCCACGATCGTCGTCCCGTGCGGCGCCTCGATCACCCCCTGCGTGGGCGGCAGCTGCCGCCTGCCCGGCAGCAGGTCCGGCTGGTGATCGGAGAGAAAGTCCATGAAGGAGGAGGACCCAGGCGTCAGGAAGGCAGCTGGTAGACGCCCGGTGCTACGAGTGTTGGCTTCCACGCGTTTCCTTCCACGTATGCAGCAGCCCGCCTTATGGCCTCGGGCTGATCCTTGAACTGCCCCAGTGCAGCGTTGCAGCTGAAGCACAGTACGCCACGGACCCTACCCGTCTCATGGCAGTGATCCACATGCTCGGCAGGGGCGGCAAGGCATATACAACACACGCCTCCTTGAGCGGCGATCAACTCGTCGCGTTCCGCTTCGGTCAGTCCGTACTGACGCTTCAGATGGCCCTGCCGCCCCTGCTCGGCCCGGCACGCCTTACAGCGGGTCGACAACCCATCGGAGGCGGTTGCGTTGCGATGCCATTCGCTGTGGGGCTTGACCTCGCCGCATGTGCGACAGAGCTTGTGCCCAGCCGGGACGTCCATCTTCTCCCGGACCGGCTTGCCCATGGCCTCCCGGCGGCGCCGGTAGTGCGCGGCGCTGTACTCCGCCACGCACTTCCGGCAGTGCACCTGGAGGCCATCGCGCCGGTTCCTGTCTCGCGCGAACGCCTCACGAGGCAGATGCCGCCCACATTTCCTGCATCGCTTCGCGTTCGGGTCCTCAGCCACCCGACTCCCCCGCAACCTTCAATTCGAAGGCAAAGTGACCGATTTCCCTCTACTGACCACCTTTTTGCACGAAGCTCCGCACGAAATCCTCGGCATTTTCCTCAAGTACGTCGTCGATTTCGTCCAGGACTGAGTCCACGTCGTCGCTCAGCTTTTCCTGTCGTTCCTTGAGGTCGTCCGAGGCCTGCGCGTCCTGCGCCTGCTCCTCGACCTCTTCGGTAGAGCGCGTGGCCTTCTGCTGGCCGCCGCCGGTGTCCTTGGTCGCCATAACCCTCACCCCGCTCAGTTCGCCCGACATGGTCGGCAGGTCGGCATTCCTGCCGATCGGTGATGATCAGACCCTACAAGCCGGGTCCGACATCGGCCCCGCAGTTTCTCCAACGTACGGGGGCCACCTCGATGATTCCCGGGCGCCGGGATTTCCACCCCGGGCGCCCGGTGCGGGCCGCCGGCCCGATCAGCCGCCGGACAGGACCCTGACCAGGTCTTCCGCCGTGCGGCAGCGGTCCAGCAGCTCCTTGACGTGATTTCGCGTTCCGCGAAGCGGTTCCAGGGTTGGAACGCGCTGGAGTGAGTCCCGGCCGGGCAGGTCGAAGATCACCGAGTCCCAGGAGGCGGCAGCCACGTCGTCCGCGTACTGCTCCAGGCACCGGCCCCGGAAGTAGGCGCGGGTGTCCTCCGGCGGCTTCGTGCGCGCCCGTTCGACCTCGGCCTCCCTCAGGACCCGCTTCATGCGTCCGCGGCCCACCAGGCGGTTGTACAGGCCCTTCTCGGCGCGTACGTCCGCGTACTGGAGGTCCACCAGATGCAGCCGGGCGGCGTCCCAGTCCAGGTTGTCGCGGCGGCGGTAGCCCTCCATGAGTTCGCGCTTGGCGACCCAGTCCAGTTCGCCGGCGAGGCTCATGGGGTCGTGTTCCAGGCGGTTCAGGGTGTCTTCCCAGCGGACCAGGACGTCCTTGGTCTGTTCGTCGGCGTCCGCGCCGTGGCGTTCTTCGACGTACTTGCGGGCCAGTTCGTAGTACTCCATCTGGAGCTGGACCGCGGTGAGTGTGCGGCCGCTGCGGAGGGTGACCAGGCGCTTGAGGGTGGGGTCGTGGGAGACCTGGTGGAGGGTGCGTACGGGCTGGTCAACGGCCAGGTCGACGGCGATGAAGCCGTCCTCGATCATGGACAGGACCAGGGCTGTGGTGCCCAGTTTCAGGTAGGTGGAGATCTCGGAGAGGTTGGCGTCGCCGATGATCACGTGGAGCCGCCGGTATTTCTCGGCGTCCGCGTGCGGCTCGTCGCGGGTGTTGATGATGGGGCGTTTGAGGGTGGTCTCCAGGCCGACCTCGACCTCGAAGTAGTCGGCGCGCTGGCTGAGCTGGAAGCCGTGTTCGTGGCCGTCCTGGCCGATGCCGACGCGGCCGGCTCCGGCGAAGACCTGCCGGGAGACGAAGAAGGGGGTGAGGTGGCGCACGATGTCCGAGAAGGGGGTTTCCCGCTTCATCAGGTAGTTCTCGTGCGTGCCGTAGGAGGCGCCTTTGTTGTCGGTGTTGTTCTTGTACAGGTGGATGGGCTGGGCGCCGGGGAGCTGGGCGGCTCGTTCGGCGGCCTCGGCCATGATCCGTTCGCCGGCCTTGTCCCAGAGGACGGCGTCGCGCGGGTTGGTGACCTCGGGTGCGCTGTATTCGGGGTGTGCGTGGTCGACGTAGAGGCGTGCGCCGTTGGTGAGGATGACGTTGGCGAGGCCGATGTCCTCGTCGGTGAGCTGGCTGGCGTCGGCGGCTTCGCGGGCGAGGTCGAACCCTCGTGCGTCGCGCAGCGGGTTCTCCTCCTCGAAGTCCCAGCGGGCTCGGCGGGCCCGGTGCATCGCTGCCGCGTAGGCGTTCACGATCTGGGATGAGGTGAGCATGGCATTGGCATTGGGGTGGCCGGGGACGGAGATGCCGTACTCCGTCTCGATGCCCATTACTCGCCGTACGGTCATGCGGCCCTCCTTGCCCGGCGGCGTCCTCGGTCGTGGGCGCCGCTCAAGTACCGCTGGCGCTCCGGTGCGTGTGCGGTGCCCGTCCCCGCACTGCGCGACTCGGCGGTACCGAAGAGCCTAGAACGCCTTTGCGCTGGTGGGGAGATCATTTGCGTCATTGCCTGGTTCGGCGTGGCCTGGAAAACAGTCGGCTGCGGGTACCCGGTGGGGCACCCGCAGCCGCCCTGTGTTTACAGGTACTGTCCGGTGTTCGCCACCGTGTCGATGGAGCGTCCGGTGTCTGCACCCTGCTTTCCGGTGATGAGGGTGCGGATGTAGACGATCCTTTCACCCTTCTTGCCGGAGATCCGGGCCCAGTCGTCCGGGTTCGTGGTGTTGGGCAGGTCTTCATTCTCCTTGAACTCGTCCACGCATGCCTGGAGGAGATGGGAGACCCTGAGGCCCTTCTGGTTGTGTTCGAGGAATTCCTTGATCGCCATTTTCTTGGCGCGTCCGACGATGTTCTCGATCATCGCTCCGGAGTTGAAGTCCTTGAAGTAGAGGACTTCCTTGTCGCCGTTGGCGTAGGTGACCTCCAGGAAGCGGTTCTCCTCGGATTCGGCGTACATGTGCTCGACCGCGGTCTGGATCATGCTCTGGACCGTGGTGGCCTTGTCGCCGCCGTGTTCTCCGAGGTCGTCCGCGTGCAGCGGCAGGCGCTCGGTGAGGTACTTCCCGAAGATGTCCTTGGCCGCTTCGGCGTCCGGACGCTCGATCTTGATCTTCACGTCGAGCCGGCCGGGGCGCAGGATGGCGGGGTCGATCATGTCCTCGCGGTTGGAGGCTCCGATGACCACGACGTTCTGCAGGCCTTCGACGCCGTCGATCTCGGCGAGCAGCTGGGGGACGATGGTGTTTTCCACGTCGGAGCTGACGCCGGAGCCGCGGGTGCGGAAGAGTGATTCCATCTCGTCGAAGAAGACGATCACGGGGGTGCCTTCGCTGGCCTTCTCCCGTGCGCGCTGGAAGACGAGGCGGATCTGCCGCTCGGTCTCGCCGACGTACTTGTTGAGCAGCTCGGGGCCCTTGATGTTCAGGAAGAAGCTCTTGCCCGCGGCCTGGCCGGTGACCTCGGCGACCTTCTTGGCCAGCGAGTTGGCGACGGCCTTGGCGATGAGCGTCTTGCCGCATCCGGGGGGTCCGTAGAGCAGGACGCCCTTGGGTGGGCGCAGCTCGTGCTCCTTGAAGAGGTCGGGGTAGAGGTAGGGCAGCTCGACCGCGTCGCGGATGGCCTCGATCTGGTTGCCGAGGCCGCCGATCTGCTGGTATCCGATGTCGGGTACCTCTTCGAGGACGAGTTCTTCGACCTCGCTCTTCGGGACCACTTCGTAGACGTAGCCGGAGCGGGGTTCGAGCAGCAGGGCGTCGCCGGGGCGGATGGTGACGTCCAGCAGCGGCTCGGCGAGCCGCACCACCCGTTCCTCGTCGGTGTGCCCGAGCACCAGGGCGCGCTCGCCGTCCTCCAGGATTTCCTTGAGGGTGACGATGTCCCCGACGCGCTCGAACTCCATGGCTTCGACCACGTTGAGCGCTTCGTTGAGCATTACTTCCTGGCCGCGTCGCAGGACGTCGAGGTCGACGCTCGGGCTGACGTTCACCCGGAGCTTGCGGCCGCCGGTGAAGATGTCGGCGGTGCCGTCCTCGTTCGCCTGCAGGAAGACTCCGAAGCCGGCCGGTGGCTGGGCGAGCCGGTCGACCTCTTCTTTGAGGGCCACGATCTGGTCGCGGGCCTCGCGGAGTGTGTTGGCGAGTCGCTCGTTCTGTGCGGACACGCCGGCCAGGTTGGTCTGCAGCTCGACGATCCGCTCTTCGAGAATCCTCGTGTGTCGCGGAGAGTCGGCGAGCTTGCGTCGCAGGACGGCGATCTCCTGCTCAAGGTAGGCGATCTGCCCGGCAGGGTCCTCGGACCCTCGTCCCGGGCGGATGCCGCGGTTCATGTCGTCGTCGTGGGCTGCCACGGTCCTCACCTCCTCCAAGGGGAGCTGGACGCTTCCAGACCCTACCTGGGTGGGTGTCGATTGAAACCCCTAGATCACAAAGACTGTCAAGGTGTGTCCGATCTTCACCCTTGCGCTCTCCCTCACGCCAGGGGAATACCCACCGAACATGATTGGGAAGCCGCCACGGGTAGGGTCGTGGGGTTCAACACCCGTCAGAGCTGGCCGGATTCCCGTCGGCTCGGTCCGTGAACGGCAGGAGGGATGACTGTGCGGCAGGAGATCGTGGGCGGTGGTGAGTCGCTGGAGGTCTGGATCGACCAGGATCTGTGTACGGGGGACGGGATCTGCGCCCAGTACGCGCCCGAGGTGTTCGAGCTGGACATCGACGGGCTGGCCTATGTGAAGGGGGCGGACGACGTGCTGTTGCAGGCCAAGGGGGCAGTGGCTGCGGTGCCGTTGCCGCTTGTCGTGGATGTGGTGGACTCGGCGCGGGAGTGTCCGGGCGAGTGCATCCATGTGCGTCGGGTTTCGGACAGGGCCGAGGTGTACGGACCGGACGCAGAGTGATGGCAGGGTCACCCCGCGTGACCGGTGTCTGATTTCTCACATTCCCGCCCGGGACGGGGTGTTTCATACGCTGTGGGCGGCCGCCGGTGTGGACCGGATGAACGCGCTGCCGTTCCACTGCCACTTGGCGGGCGTCTTCACGTCGGGGCAGCAACTCGGCACGTCGGCCGTGGAGTAGCCGAGGAGGGTCGCGGTGACCGCGCCGGAGCGTACGGCGAAGTCGGTGACGGTCAGCCGGTCCTTGGGGTCGACGAGGGTGGCGACGACGCGGGCCTGCTTGGTCCGTGCGTCCCGGGTGAGGACGTACACCCCGTCGGGCGGGGTGCCCATGGCGGCGTCGCAGTGCACCACGGCGACGGTTTCGGGGCTGTCGTCGCCGTCGAGGTCTCCGGTGGCCTTCTGTTTCACGACGGCCTTCACGGTTCCGCAGTCGATGGGGAAGGCGACGCCCGTGGTGCCGGGTGCGGTGGCCGCGGGGGCGGACTTCGCCTCCCGGTCCGCGGCGGGCTGGGCGGCCTTGGCCGAGCCGGGCTGGAGCATCGAGGAGAGGGCGACGACGCCGGCGACAGCGGTTGCGGTGGCCACCCAGTGGATGGGGCGGGTGTGGGTGTGTGCGAGTTCCGGGACGGCGGATTGCACGAGGAGTGTCTCCTGTGAGGGCTGTGCCGGTGGGGGTGGCCAGCATGGTGCCACACGTCACAGTGCGGGGGAACGGCGGGGTCCGGATTTCCCCCGGGTGCGGTATCCGCGGGCGGTGGCGGCGCGTGGATCGGGCCGTGTGCCGTCTGTCTGGGTTGCCTGGGTTGCTTGTGTTGCCTCAACGCGCGGGCGCCGGGGCGGGGGGGGCGGCCAGTCCCTCGAGGGGATCGGACGAGCACCCGGCGGCCCTCCCGGC